>CAYOBS010000051.1:13200-15436 GCA_964402305.1 uncultured Planctomycetaceae bacterium
CCTGAGCCGCCGCCCGTGCCACGAACGATCTTCACGCCGACCACTTGCTGGTTTTCGACGAGGATATCCGTCGCCTGTGCGTCGATGATCGTCAGGTTGGCTGCCGCGGCGAGGGCCTGGCGGACCCAGGCGGCGTATGCGTGGCGGTCGGACTGGCAGCGCGGGCCCCACACGGCCGGTCCCTTGGAGCGGTTGAGCATGCGGAACTGAATGCCCGTGGCGTCGGCAGCCAGGCCCATCAGGCCGCCGAGGGCATCAATCTCGCGGACGATCTGCCCCTTGCCCACGCCGCCGATGGCGGGGTTGCACGACATCTCGGCGATCCGCCCAGGCCCGAGCGTTACCAGGGCCGTCCGCGCGCCCATGCGCGCCGCCGCCCACGCCGCCTCGACGCCCGCGTGCCCCCCGCCAATTACCACGATGTCAAAGTCCAAATCCATTGGGGCATTTTAGAAGAAAAACGGCGGAACCTGGGAGAATAAACAGCGGAACCCGGGAGAGGAAAAACAGCGGAACCGGGAACATGGAACCTGGGAAATAAAAAACGGGCGCGCCAGACCGGACGTAAGGTTCGACATGTCCCGAAGCCCTCGCGTCAGGCCGGCGCACCAGATGAGATTTGCATCACCGTCCACGAGGGCATGGGGGCATGCTCCTCGAAGGCAGGAGCCGCAAGTCAGAACGGCAGCAGCGGCAGCATTTGGTGCATGCGCTGCATGAAGTTCGGGTCCTTGGCCAGGTTGGACACAGCCGTCAAGGCGATTATCGCAATGATGGCGAACACGAGGTCCAGGGCCAGGGCGATGATCGAAAGGACGATGCCCGCGGTGGCCATGCCGGTCGGGGCGTTGGCGGCCTTGGACTTCTTCTTGCCCAGGATGCTGAGAATCAGGCCCACGATTGCGCAAGGAATCGCGAGGTACCAGAGGCAGAACAGCGCCAGGCCGACGATTCCCAGGACCATGCCCGCGATGCTGAGGCCTTTGCCGGGATTGGGGACTACGCCAATCGGCGCCTGTGGTGGAACTTGAGGGGGCATCTGAGTCATTTGCTTTCTCCTTGCCTGTAGTCGAAGGTTTTCGGACCGTCCCTATGCACGCGAAATGTTGTCTCATCCGTAAAACTGCAAGACTTTCCGGAGAAAGTACAAACGAGCAGAGGCCATGTCAAAGGTTTTCGGACATTTTCGGACAATTTCGGACAAATCCGTAATCAGGAAAACAGCGCCTCGACGAACGTTTCCGGGTCGAACGGCTCGACGTCCTCGAAGGTCTCACCCAGGCCGACAAACTTGACCGGCAGGTTCACCTCGTTGCGGATGGCAACGACGATGCCGCCCCTGGCTGTGCCGTCCAGCTTGGCAAGGAAGATGCCCGTAACGTTGATGGCCTCGGCGAAGGCCTTTGCCTGGTTGATGGCGTTCTGCCCGGTCGTCGCGTCGAGCACCAGCAGCACCTCGTGCGGCGCGCCGGGAATCTTGCGGGCCACGACGTCGCGGATCTTGGTCAGCTCGCGCATGAGGTTGTCCTGCGTGTGCAGCCGCCCGGCGGTGTCGACCAGCAGCACGTCGACGCCACGCGCCTTGGCGGCGTCGCAGGCGTCGTAGACGACGGAGGCGGGGTCCTTGCCGCTGCCCTTGACGATATCGCAGCCGATGCGGTCGGCCCAGATTGACAACTGCTCGACGGCGGCGGCGCGGAACGTGTCCGCCGCGGCAAGGCAGACCTTCCTGCCCTGGCTCTGGTACAGCCAGGCAAGCTTGGCCACGGAGGTGGTCTTGCCGCAGCCGTTGATGCCGGCGACCATTATCACCGTCGGCGGCTGGTCGGCCAGGTGAACCAGCCTGTCGTCGGCAGGCCAGTACTTCTTGAGATCGGCCTTGAGAAACTCCAGCACCTGATCGCCGCTGGCGATGGTTCCGGCGCGCGCCGCGGCCTCGATGTCGGCGCGAATTTTCACAGCCGTCGCGACGCCCATGTCGGCCTGGATGAGCATGCTCTCCAGTTCGTCCAGAGTGTCGGCGTTCAGCGCCCGGCCGGTCAGCAAGGACCTGAGCGAGTTGACCAGCTTGGCCCGCGTCCGCTGAAGCCCGCGAGTGAGCTTCTCCAGTGCCTTCTTGAAAAACGCCATTTCGACTTCTCTTCCTTATTAGCAGGGATGCAGGGGATACTAACTGATAATTAGCACCACAGCGCAACTTAACTCATGGATATTTCGGAATACATGACGGCAGTTG
>CAYOBS010000052.1:0-9588 GCA_964402305.1 uncultured Planctomycetaceae bacterium
TGGCATTCATGGCATTCATGGCATTCCTGGCATTCCTGGCATTCCTGGCATTCCTGGCATTTAGCATTGGCTGGCTGCTTCGTGTTGACAATTACTAACGAGAAGACAGAATGCCCGCCACAGGCAAAATAGTTCAGGTCGTCGGGTCAACGTTCGACGCCGAGTTCGCGGAAGATTCGCTTCCGAAGATATTCAACGCCCTTCGCGTGATGGACGGCCCCAAGGTGATGGTTACCGGCGAGGTCGAGCAGCACCTCGGGTCCGGGCGCGTTCGCTGCGTTGCCCTCGGCACGACCGACGGGCTGCGGCGCGGCATGGACGCCGTTGACACCGGCAAGGCCATTGAGATGCCCGTCGGCCTGGCGACGCTCGGACGGGTGTTCAACGTCCTTGGCGAGCCGGTGGACGGGCGCGGCCCCGTCGAGGCCACGGAATACCGGTCCATCCATGCGGCCGTGCCGACCTTCGATTCGCTGGTGCCCAAGAGCGAGATCTTCGAGACCGGCATAAAGGTCGTGGACCTTTTGGCGCCGTTCGTTCGCGGCGGCAAGACGGGCCTGTTCGGCGGGGCGGGGCTGGGCAAGACGCTGATCATCCAGGAACTCATCGCCCGCATCGCCACGCGCCACGGCGGATACAGCGTGTTCGCCGGAGTCGGCGAGCGAACCCGCGAAGGCAACGACATGTGGCTGGAGATGCAGGAGATGGAGATCGGCAGCACCGGTCAGAAACTCCTGGGAAAAACCTCGCTGATCTTCGGGCAGATGAACGAGCCGCCCGGCGCCCGGCTTCGCGTGGCACTGTCGGCCCTGGCGGTGGCGGAATACTTCCGCGACCAGGGCGCCGAGACGCTGCTGTTCATCGACAACATCTTCAGGTTCTCCCAGGCCGGCAGCGAGGTCTCGGCCCTGCTGGGGCGGATGCCCTCGGCCGTGGGTTACCAGCCCACGCTCGCCACGGAGATGGGCGGGCTTCAGGAGCGGATCACCTCGACTCGACACGGCGCCATCACGTCCGTCCAGGCGGTGTACGTCCCTGCCGACGACATGACGGACCCCGCGCCGGCGACGGCTGTGGCGCACCTCGACGCGTTCATCGTGCTCGAGCGGTCGATCGTGGAAAAGGGCATATACCCGGCGATCGACCCGCTGGCCAGTTCGTCGCGCGTGCTGGACCCGCAGATCGTCGGGCTGGAGCACTACGAGACCGCCCGGCGGGTGCAGGAGATCCTCCAGCGCTACCGCGACCTTCAGGACATCATCGCGATTCTCGGCATCGACGAGCTCGGCGAGCGCGACCAGCAGATCGTGGCGCGGGCAAGACGGATCGAGCGGTTCCTCAGCCAGGCGTTCATCGTGGCCGAGGTGTTTACGGGCAAGCCCGGCGATTATACTCCGCTTGGCGAGACGGTGCGCTGCTTCCGCGAGATATGCGATGGCAAGTGGGACCACCTGCCCGAGCAGGCCTTCATGTACGTGAGCACCGTCGAGGACGCCGAGGCCAGGGCGGCAAAGACGTGAGGTTGCGGCTGAAGCCGCAACGATTGCGGATTGTGGATTGCGGATTGCGGATTGCCATCTGAGAAAGCCTCTCGCACGCGGCGAATTGTTTTGGTCATTTGGTCATTAGGATTTTGAATTTGTTTCGGATTTCGTGCTTAGGATTTTGAATTTCTGATTTGCGGATGGGTCGAGATTTCAGAATTGCCACACCAGGACCTTCGAAATGGACGTATACGAAGCAATACGCAAGCGGTGCAGCGTGCGGACGTACCGGGATGGGCCCGTCGAGGAAGACAAGCTCCATCGCATCCTGGAGGCGGGGCGGCTCTCGCCGTCGGCGCACAACAGGCAGGCGCGAAAGTTCATCGTCGTGCGCGACTCGGCCTGCCGCAAGGCGATTGCCAAGGCGGCCGAGCAGCCGTGGATAGCACAGGCGCCGGTGATCGTCGCGGTCGTCGGGCTTACCGACTACGTGATGCCCTGCGGCGTCCCGGCCGACCCGGTCGACTGTGCAATCGCCCTCGATCACATGGTGCTGGCGGCCGTGGCAGATGGACTCGGCACGTGCTGGGTCGGACACTTCGACCAGGACGCCTGCCGCAAGCTGCTGGGCGTGCCGGCCGGCGCGACGATCATCCAACTGCTGACACTGGGCTACGGCGCCGCCGCCGGGGGCGAAAAGGAAACACCGAAAAACAGGCTGGCCTACGACAAGGTGGTCTGCGAGGAGACATTCCGGCCTTGATTGCGGTTCGTAATGACGCCGTAAGGCGTTATCGGTTTGTAGCGGCGCCGTAAGGCGTTATCCGTTCGGGTATGCCCTGCCTGCCCCGTTGGGGACTGGCGCACTACAAACGAAGGTCGCGGGCAGGTTGGAATTGTGAAATGGTCAGCTACTACAGAGAATTCCGGTGCGATGTGATTACCCCCGAGGGCAACGTGTTCTCGGGCGAGTTGACGGCTGCCAGGTTTCCGGCCCAGGACGGCCTGATCGGCGTGCTCGGCGGGCGCGGGCCGCTGATAATGCTCCTCGGCAGCGGGCCGTTCAGCGTCCGCCAGACCAGCGGCGAAGAGGCGCTGTATTTCGTCGCCGGCGGGTTCGCAAGGTTCCAGAACAACGCCCTGACAATCCTGGCCGAACAGTGCCAGCCTGTCCAGGATATCGACCCGGAAGAGGCATGGAAGGACATCGTCAAGGCCCAGGACCTGCCACGCGACACGCCCGAGCAGAGGGAAATCCGTGAAGAAACCCTCGATGCCGCCCGAAACAAGTTCAACATGGCACAGAGATACAAGCAAGATGCCGGAGAAGGCTAGGCGGAAATGCTTCCCGGCGCGCCGGGACTCAATGCTCAATGAGCGTGTGAATAAATTGAAACCCACGTTTTTTCAAAAAGTTCACGGTCCACAAATGCCCCAGGATCGACGATCTCGACCTCGGACGACATTTGAACCGGCCTTTTTCAGCACCGCAATCGGAGGAATTCGATTTATTCACGCGCTCATTGAACATTAATCTGTTCCGGGCTCCCGGCTACCGGCTCCCGCGGGCATCCAGTTTCGCCCGCCCATGATGCGGGCGATGAGCATGCTGGCGACGTTGTCGCCCACGGCGTTGACCATGGTGGCCGGGGGATCGACAAGCTGGCCGATCGGGATGATGAGCCCCAGTGCCTCCGGCGGAAAGCCGTACATCGTGACGATAAGCATCTCGCCGGCAGCCCCGCCGCCGGGAATGCCGCTCATCACCATGCCGCTGAGGATCGACACGCCGATGGCCGTGGCGATGGTCTCCACGCCCGCGAAGGGCATGTGGTAGAAGCTGAAAAGAAACGCGATCTTCAGGATGGCCGACATGCACGAGCCGTCCATGTGGATCGTCGCGCCGATGGGAATGACCACCTCGCTTATGTCGCGCGGCACGCCGATCCTGTCGGCCGCGGCGAGGTTCACCGGAATCGTCGCGAAGCTGCTGCCCGTCGCCGCCGCCGTGAGCGAGGCCGGGATTATGTTCGACCAGAACCGCCGCACCCCGCGCATGCGCCCGGCCAGGGCCGCATAGGCCGTGAAGGCAACCAGGAAGTATGCGATGCAGAGCGGATAGTAAAGCGTCATCGACCGCGCGTACGAGCCGAGCAGCGTCGGGCCGAACTGGCCGATCAGGTACGCGAAGTACGCCGCCAGCCCGACCGGGGCGTAGTACATGATGTACGAGATGACCTTCATCAGCACTTCGTTGCCGGATTGGAGAAACGCCGTGAAGGCCCTGCCCTTCTGGCCCGCCGCCCCGGCGCCCAGGCCCACCAGCACGGCAAAGACGATCATCGCCAGCATGTTCTTGCGGTTGAGCAGTTCCACGAAATCGCCCGGGCTGATCGCGCGGACCATCTTCTCGGCGACGGTTTCCTGGCCCGCCTGCGCCGCGGGCTGCGCGGCGATACCCACACCGCCGCTTGGGGGATAAAGCCGCACGCCGGCAACCATCACCAGCGACGAGATGACGCCGGTAATGATGAACACCGCCATCATCCACCCGAGTATCCGAACCAGCCTGCCCGCGCACGCCATTGCCGCGACGGCTGAGGAAATGGAAAAAAACACCAGCGGCACGACCGTGACGAACAAGGCGTTGAGGAAAACATCCCCAAACGGCTTGAGCACCTTCGCCCGCTCGCCAAGGAGCCAGCCGGCCAGCGACCCGGCCAGGATTGCCCCGACCAGGATCAACGACGTCGCATAGCCGCGGAGAAAGGATTTCCGTTCCATGGCGACGCACTTTAACGCATCGCGCGCCGAGTGAAAACGGATATTTCCCACCAAGGGCGCGCCGCAGGCGAAGAACGCCGGTGCCGCCGGTGCCCTCACCGGCGCTCTTCTTTTCCGGCCCTTGCGGATTCCGCCAGTGAGGGCACTGGCGGCACTGCGGCGCTCTTCGCCTTCTGTTTGTTAAAGCGGCTTGATGAAGATGTCCTTGAAGGACACCATCATCGGCGGGCCGGCATGCAGTTGCAGGCCGATCACGCCTTTAGTCGGCGAGCCGGCCTTCTTCTCGGTGTAGTTGACGGTCTGGAAGTCGTTGAGGAATATCTGGATGTTGTCGCCCTTGCAGACGATCCGGTACTGGTTCCAATCGCCCTGGTTGACGTGCTTGGCCACTTCGTCCGGCTTGACATCCACGAGAATGCCCCGGCCGCCCTCTTCGTAAAGGATGCCGGTATATCGCTTCTCGGCGATGTCGGGCTGGTAGCCGGTCACGCGGAAGTCGTCGTGGGCCTGGCTGCGGATCTGCACGCCGCTGTTGTGGTTGCGAAGCCGGAACTTGATCAGAAGCTCGAAGTCGCCGTACTCCTTCTCGGTATAGATGAACTCGTTGTGCGAGAGCTTGTTCTCGGCCGTCGTCTCGCCGACGATCACGCCGTCCGCGACCTTCCACAACGTCTCGTGGCCCTTCCAGCCGGTGAGCGTCTTGCCGTCAAAGAGGCTCACAAATCCCTTCGGCACTTCCTGCTTGCCCGGCTGGTTGGCATCCGCGGCCAACTGACCGGCATTCGGCGCGGTGGCGGCGCACAGAGCCGCCCACAACCCCATTGCAACGCAAAGAACGATCAGAAACCGACCCATTGCTCTACTCCCGGTAAAGGTGTTGAACTGAAACTCGTTTACGTGCTTCATTCGTAAATCCTTTATTTGCTTGAACACTCGTGACAGGCCATATGTTTCGTTACTTTTCATCAGGACTCGATCTTATCAGTCTTTCTTGTAGTGCTCGCCAAGAGGGAAAAAGGAGCCGGCCCGTTTTTCTTCACCTAAACGCGGAATGTGCGGATTGCGGTCTATTGTCGCTTGGCGTTTTGTCAGGCATCCGCGCCTGGCCTGGCTGGGGCGATTATACCGTCGCAAACGCTGCCAGGCCAGGCCGTTGAGAGAGCGCACAGGCCGGGCGCCCGGCTGGACTATTGGATTGACCGCGACCGCCAGGGCGATATAATTCCCCGGTCTCGCGGCCCATGGTGCGCCTGGGCGCCCCAAGCGACGGAGTTTCATTCAGAATGAATACCGGCAAAGACAAGAGCGCCTACAAGGACACGCTGAACCTGCCTGAGACCGATTTCGACATGCGGGCCGGGCTGATCCAGAAGGAGCCCGCCATCCAGGCGCGGTGGAAGCGGCAGGACCTCTACGGGCGGATCCGAAAGCTGCGCGACGGCGCCGAACCCTTCATCCTGCACGACGGCCCGCCTTACGCCAACGGCAACATCCACATGGGCACCGCCCTTAACAAGGTCCTGAAGGACATAGTTGTTCGCGTCAAGAACATGACCGGTCTGGATGCGCCCTACATCCCCGGCTGGGACTGCCACGGCCTGCCCATCGAGGACAAGGTCATGAAGGAGCTAGGCCAGGCCGCCAAGGACCTCTCGCCCGTCGAGATCCGCCGGCGGTGCCATGCCTACGCCGACCGCTTCGCCAAGCTGCAATCCGAGCAGTTCCAGCGACTGGGCGTCATCGGCGAGTTCGACAAGCCGTACATCACCATGGACCCGCGGTACGAGGCGGCCGTGATGGAGGTCTTCGCCGACCTGATCGACCAGAACCTGGTCTACCGCCAGCTCAAGCCCGTTCACTGGTCCATCGAGAACCGCACCGCCCTGGCCGACGCGGAACTGGAATACCACGACCGCGACGACACGAGCATTTACGTGGCCTTCAAGCTCACCGGCGGCAATATGGACGCGCTGCCGAAGGCCGACGGCGCCACGCCGGCCCTGCTTGTATGGACCACCACCCCATGGACTTTGCCGGCCAACCTGGCCGTGGCAGTGCATCCGGGCTACACCTACGCCGCCGTCCGCGCCGAGACGACAAAGGGGACCTGGCTTCTGGTCATCGCCGAGCGGCTCGTCGAGAAGGTCGCCGCCGCAATTGGCGCGGCCAGGCCGGGATTCCTCCGGGGCTTCAAGGTCGTGGGAACCTGCAAAGGCCAGGACCTGCTCGACGCCCACCTGAGCTACGCCCACCCGCTGCTGGATGGCGAGACCTGCCCCGTGGTCCCGGCTGAGTATGTGACGCTCGATGACGGCACGGGCCTGGTCCACACCGCTCCCGGCCACGGGGCGGAGGACTACGGCACGGCCCTGAAGTGCGGGCTGGAGATTTACTGCCCCGTGCGGGACGATGGCACGTTCGACGACACGGCGCCGGAGTTTCTTCGCGGCAAGGACGTATGGCAGGCCAACCCGATGGTGATCGAGCGCCTGGACAAGGCGTGTGTGCTGATGCTCCAGGAGAACATTCGCCACAGCTATCCGCACGACTGGCGGAGCAAGACGCCGACGATCTTCCGGGCGACCAAGCAGTGGTTCATCGCCGTCGACCGCCCGCTTCGGGGCATGACCAAGTCCTTGCGGGACATGGCCATGGACTGCTGCCGGCGCGAGCCTGACGACGGCGGCGTCGAGTTCATCCCATCCTGGGGCCGCAACCGCATCGCGGGCATGCTGGACAGCAGGCCCGACTGGTGCATCTCGCGCCAGCGCGCCTGGGGCCTGCCGATCCCCGCGATGTTCAACGAGGCCGACATGCCGCTGATGACGCCGCGGAGCGTCCGCGCCGTCGCGGCGACAATCGCCCGCCTCGGCTCCGACGCATGGTTCACCGCAACGCCCGCCGAGCTGCTGGGCGACTACGACGTGGCCAAGGACCCGGCCGTGGAGGACCCCGAGAACTTCCCGGTCGAGAAGCTGCGCCGCGGCAAGGACATCTTCGACGTGTGGTTCGAGAGCGGAACGAGCTGGTACGCCATGGCGATGAAGCGCGGGCTCGTCGAGACGATCCCCGTCGACATGTACCTCGAAGGCTCCGACCAGCATCGAGGCTGGTTCCAGCTTTCGCTGCTGCCGGCCCTTGGCGCCCGCGGGGGCGCGCCGTTCCGCACGGTGCTGACGCACGGTTTCGTCGTCGACGAGGCCGGCTACAAGATGAGCAAGTCCAGCGGCAACACCATCGACGTGATCGACCAGCTCGACAAGCGCGGTGCGGACATCCTGCGCCTCTGGGTCGCCAGCCAGGACTACCAGGACGATATCCGCTGCGGGGAGAACCTCATCGCCAAAACCGAGGACGCCTACCGGAAGATCCGCAACACGCTGCGGTTCTGCATGGGCGCGTGCAGCGGCTTCGACCCGGCCCGCGACGCCGTCGAGCCGACCGACCACTCCGTGGACCGGTGGATGCTCATGGAAATCCACCAGCTCATCCGCGACGTCCGGCAGGCCTACGACGCCTACGAGTTCCACAAGGCCGCGCGGCGGATGTACGAGTTCTGCACGGTCGAGGCGTCGAGCATCTATCTCTCGGCCGTCAAGGACAGGCTCTACTGCGAGTCGCCCGACGCCATCCGCCGACGCGCCAGCCAGAGCGTCATACACCTGATGCTCTGCACGCTGGTAAAGCTGCTCGCGCCGATTCTGCCGCACACCTGCGAGGAGGCATGGCAGCACATCCCCGCAAAGCCCGCCGACTGGCCCGACAGCGTTCACCTGGCCCTGCTGCCGGACTTTGACCAGGAGATCCTCGCCCTGGCCGAGGACATCCGCCCTGTCGCAGCCGACCAGGGCAAATGGGTCCTGGACGAGCTTCGTTCCGGCCCGGCCTGGATTTGGGACAAGCTCATGGGCCTTCGCGACGCCGGGTTGGTCAAGCTCGAGGCCCTGCGCAACGCCGGCGTGAAGAACCCACTCGACGTCGAGGCGGTCCTGCGGGTCCGTGCCGGCGACGAGGCCGCGCGGAATGTCATCGAGACTTACAGGCCGGAACTGGAAGACCTGCTCGGCGTGGGCTACGCCAGGGTCGAATCCGCCGAGGACCTGCCCGAGGGCATGGCCGTCGATATCGAGGTCCTGGACTCCCGCGACCGCTACCAGCGATGCGCCAGAAGCTGGAAACGCCGCCCGGACGTGGGCTCAAACAAGAAATACCCCGACCTGTCGGCGCGAGATGCGGCGGTGATGGAGGAACTGGGCAACTGAGACGGAAGTAGGTAGGGAATAGCAGGTTGTCCGAGTCGGAGATTTCGGTAGCGGGTCAGTTTGAAAAGAATGCTCGAGCGATCAAGCATTACTGTTCCGCAAGGAGCTTATCGGCGCCTCGATTTGTGAGTTCCGCCAGAAGGTTCCGCCCTACCGCATCGGCACTTTCCGACCGGCACGACAGGCGTACCATGTCCGAGCCGTCCAGGCGGGCGGCCATGGCCCGGCCGACCCATTCTTGTTTTCCGCGATGGCTTACGTGAATCGCCAGACAGCTCTGGCATCCCGCCCCAAGGCCCCGAAGGACCGCTCGCTCGGCCTCAAGGGCCAGGCGTGAATCGGCGTCTTGAATCGCAGCCAGCAGTTGTGCCATATCCGCCCTCTCGGCCAGGGCCTGGAGGGCAAGCAAACCCTGCCCGGCGGCGGGGATGACCTGCTCGATTTCCAGCGGATGGAGGTACTGCCGGTACGGCCCGGCCAGGCCGCCGCGATTAAGCCCCGCCATCGCCAGGACCACGGCGTCCATGTCCGCGGCCTCGCCCACGGCCCTTTTCAGGCGCGTCTCGACGTTGCCGCGGATGGGCACGACGTGCAGGTCCGCCCTTAAAGCCAGCAGTTGCGCGCGGCGGCGCGGGCTGCCCGTGCCGACCGTCGCGCCCGGCGGCAGTTCGTCCAGCCCCCCCGCACGGCTGGCCAGGGCGTCGCGGGCGTCTTGTCGGACCGGCACGGCGGCGATTGTGAAATCGCCGTCCATCGCGGCTGGGAGATCCTTGGCCGAGTGAACGGCCAGGTCCACGCTGCCGGCGCGGAGTGCATCCTCCAGTTCCCTGGTGAACAGGCCCTTGCCGCCGACCTCGGCCAGCGGGCCGCTGAGGCGGTCGCCGCGGGTGGAGATCGCGACAAGCTCGGTGGCAATCCGCGGATGCACCAGGCGCAACATTTCGGCAATCTGCCCGGCCTGAGCCAGCGCCAGGCGGCTGCCGCGGGTCGCTATGCGTATGGTAGTGGTATGCATGGCTGAAGGATAATGTTCAATGCTCAATGTTCAATGCTCAATG
>CAYOBS010000052.1:9688-15300 GCA_964402305.1 uncultured Planctomycetaceae bacterium
AGTGGTATGCATGGCTGAAGGATAATGTTCAATGCTCAATGTTCAATGCTCAATGCTCAATGACCGATGCCGAATGACCAATACTGAATTCTTGACTGAAGAGGCCAAGCCGCAGCCGTGAGTCTGGAATTGCTCTCCGAAGTTAATCATTGATCATTGAGCATTGAGCATTGAGCATTTTCTACCTCTGCGCCTCTGCGCCTCTGCGGTAATCTTCTTCTTCTTCTTCTCGCCCTTGCGCTCTGCGGTTTCAGCGCCGCGCCTGTTTCAGCGCCGCGCTTGACCGGCGGGCGGCGGGGGACTACCATGCGGCGCTTTGGTTTTGGCGTTGATCCGGAGATGCGCATGCAGATTCGTCCGTACAGACTTTCGCAGTTGAACGTGGGAGACTTTTCCCTGGCCGGGTACAGCGTGGCCGGGGAGGAGTCGGTCATCCTCGCGCCGGAGTTGGACGTCGCGTTCGACATCGGCAAATGCCCCCGCGAGGCCCTGACGGTCAACCACGTGCTGCTCAGTCACGGGCACATGGATCACGCGGCCGGGATCGCGTACTACTTCGCCCAGCGGGACTTCCAGGGCAACGAGGGCGGCATGGCGCTGGTGCCGGCGGACCTCGTGGGCCCACTGGAGCGGTTGATGACGGCCTGGGGGGCGGTCGAGGGGCACATCCCGCCGCACCGGTTCGTGGGGATGGTCGCGGGCGATGAGTACGAGATCCGTCGCGGCCTGCTTGCCCGCGCGCTGGCGACAAATCACCTGCCCGGTTCGCTGGGCTTCGCGGTGGTGGACGTTCGCCAGAAGCTCAAGGAGCAGTTTTTGGGCCTGACCGGACCGCAGATCGTCGAGCTGAAGAACAAGGGTGTCGAGATCACCAACCGCGTCGAGGTGCCGCTGGTGGCGTTCCTGGGCGACACGGGGCCGGCCAACTATGCCGACCTGCCTTACGTCGCCAACGCCAAGGTGCTGCTGATCGAGTGTACGTTCTTTGACGCCGACCACATCCGCCGCGCCCGCGCCGGCAAGCACATGCACGTGGCGGACCTTCCCAAAGTACTCGATGGAATAGCCTCTGAGCGGATCATCATCATTCACGTTACGCGACGGACCAACATGGCCGCGGCTCGCAAAATCCTGCGAACGACGCTGCCCAGGGATGTGCTGGAACGCATAACCTTCCTGATGAGCCGACAGCACATCGAGGAAGACTGACGCCGGGATGAGGCTCCCGAACTGGTTTCATACCCGCGCGGGACCGCGTAAGTTATGAAATCAGTCTTGGTGTTTACTTTGGTGCATTCGGCGCGATCGGCTTGCTGGTGATCAGGCCGATGCCTCTGCCCTTGTTGCCGACCGCGTTGTAGAACATGTAGTAAGTTTCGTTCCGGGGGTTCCAGACGAGGGAGATCTTGTGTGCGTGTTTCGTGTCCAGGCCGGACGGGTTGCCGCCGCTCTTGTACAGCGGCTCGGGATCCACCGTCCAATGGTACAGGTCGCGTGAGAATGCCGCCATTACATGCGCGCCGCCGCGCCCCACGCCGAAAAAGAACATCACCCAGTGATCGGCGTCCCTGAACACCTTGCCGTCGGAACAGAAATTCTGGTTGTAACTGCCTTTGGGGCCGTTGGGGATCACGGGGTTGGCGTCGTAACGCTTCCACTTGAGAATGTCCGCCGAAAGGGCAAGGCCCATCTGCTCCACTCCGCCATCGGCGGCGTTGTAGAAGTTGAAGTAGCGGCCCTCGTGCTCCACCAGCCAGGGTTGGTAGATGCAGTCCTTCTCCCACTTGCCGCAATCAGGTTGATGCACCGAGAGGATGGGCTCGTCGCTTGCCCTCCGCCAGTTCAGGCCGTCCTCGCTCGACGCGAGGCCCTCGTAGCCAGGCCGCAGCTCGTAACCGCCCTGACGGGGATACGCCCCGTAGAGGGAGTAGTACTTCCCATCGCGCTTCTTCAGTTCACGCCTGGCCTTGATGTCGTAGTCGCCGTACAGGAACGCCCCCAGCACGACCCCGCCGTGGTCGAAGGAGCCCTCCGGGCCGAAGCCCATGGCAAGACGCATGTTGGTCCAGTGGACGAGATCCTCGCTTTCGGCCACAAAGGATTGATAGCCTTTGCCGTCAAAGCCGATGAAAGTCATGTACCATTTCTTGTCGCCGGGCAGTTGGTACACCGTGGGGACATCCGTCGCGGAAACGCTTTCATACCCCTTGATTGCCGGCCTGGCCGGGATCACGTGGTCAGGATAGTAATGCCAGTTGCGATATGGCGCCGACCACCGGCTGACCGTGTTGGCGTCGATGGCGGAGGGCTGGTTGGCGTCCTGCTTTGGTGTGGCAGGCGCCGTGGCGGCCGCTGGGCCATCGGCGGTGCCGGCGGCGAAAAGCGTTGAGGCCGCTAACACGGTGACGATCGCGATTGGCAGGGCGTTATGCATGACGGCTCCTTTGTTTGCCAGTGTTATCGGCTTGGGCGCAAGGCGTCGGCGAGCCTGCGGCTCAGGACGGCCAGGCTGGCGGCGAGGTCCGTTTTCTCCACGACAATGTTTGGAGGCACATCCAGTTCGATCGGCGTGAAGTTCCATATTGCCCGAATGCCGGCCAGGACCAGCACGTCGGCGACATCCTGGGCCGCGCCGGACGGCACGGTGATGATCCCCATGTGTACGTGCATTTCCTGGGCCTTTGCCACGATCTGGTCGAATGGGTGGATGGGCTTTCCGGAGAGTTTTCGGCCGACCTTGTGGTCGTCAATGTCGAAGACCGCGACGATTTTCAGGCCGTACCGCTGAAAGCCGGCGTACCCTGCCAGTGCGGCCCCGAGGTGCCCGGAGCCGACCAGGAATGCGTCGGTGGTGTTGTTCCAGCCGAGGTACTGCTCGATCGCGTAGATGAGTTCTGATGCGCAAAAGCCCACGCCGGGCCGGCTGGCGATGCCCGTGACGGCCAGGTCCTTGCGGACCTGCGCGGGCTCGATCTTCAGGGCGGCGGCAATTCGCGCGCCGCTGAGGTAATGGTTCTCAGCCGCCTCGGCGTCACGGAGGAACCGCAGGTACTGAGGCAGCCTGACGACAGTGGCCCGGGGCACGCGGGGTCGGCTGTCAGGTTGCTCCTGGGGTACATCGCTCGGACGATCCATGCGCAGTTCTCCTTTCGGGGCGCCAGGTGAGAGCATCCCCGCTGGGAATATCCTATCCGCCCCGCCTGCCCGCAAGCCAGAACTTCCTAAAGGAGGGCGGCGGGCCCCCTCGCCTCGCCTCGTCTTGCGGTGACCTCCTTTCAGGAAAAAACACCGCGCATTGACTTGCGGGCTTGGGTTGGGGGAGAATCGGCGGACACAATGGTCGCTCGGGGTGCGGCGTGGACGAAAATGAAAAGCAATGGATCGAAGGAGCCCTCTCGGGCAGCCCCGCAGCCTGCGGCGCGCTGTACGACGCCAACGCGCGCTGGGTGAACGTCTATTTCCTTCGCAGCGGTTTTGCCGGCGCCGACGCCGACGACCTGGTCCAGGAGACCTTCGTGCGGGCCTTCCGCTCGCTGGAGACTTTCGATGCCGCGCGCGGGCCGTTCCGGCCTTGGCTTGCGGCAATCGCGAGAAACGCCGCGCGCAGGCGATGGTCCGCCCGCCCCAGGCCGGAAGACTTCGACCCCGAACTGGCTGAGGAGGTGCTGACCGCCCCGGACGACGACCCGGGCGGCGCGGCCGGCAGACGCGAGGAAATCGACGCCGTCCGCCAGTGCGTCCAGACGCTGCCGGACGACCTTCAGCGGGTGGTTCGGCTGCGATACGTCGACGGTCAGACCACCAGAGGCATCGCGGCCGAGACGCGAATTGCCGAGGCGACCGTCCGCCTGCGAATCGAAGAGGCCCGCCGCCGGATCGAGAAATGCCTGCGCGGCAAAGGCGTGGTTCAATAGCCTCTGCCCGTTGCGATTGCGGTGCGCAGCAAGACCGCGACGGTGATACGGTATTATAAAGGAAAGGCTTCAGACTTCAGGCTACAGGCTTCAGGAAAAAGCAGCGGCGAGCCTGAAGCCTGTAGCCTGAAGCCTGAAGCCTGAAGCCTATAACCTGAAGCCTATAACCTGAAGCCTGAAGCCTGAAGCCTGAAGCCTTAGAACATGACCGACAAACCGGACAACCAGACCGACCGCATCGAGCGGCTGCTTCAGCAGTGGGGCGCCGACGAGGCAGGGCGAAACGTCAATCCGCCGGCGATGCCGAGGCTCGACGGCACGACGGCGGGCAAGGTCTCGGCCGCGCGCCGCGTGCTGCGGTGGGCGCCTCTGGCGGCTGCGGCGGTTTTGCTGGCGGCGTCGGGGGTTGTGCTGTACATGGACTCCATGGCCGGGCGAACAAGGGGCGCCGTGGAGCAGAGGGTCGGCGGGGCTGTTGGCGGCCTTGCGGCGACCCAGCCGACGAGCCAGCCGGATGCCCATCGTATCCGGACGCTTGAGGAAGAGGTTGCCGGTCTGCGAGAGCAACTCGCGGGCGCCAACGCCAAGGTGGCGAAACAGGCCGGTCTTGCAATCGAGATTGCCAATCTGCGGGGCAGGCTGGAGCGGATGGGGCAGGAGCAGGCAGCGAAGACGTCCGAGTTGGCGTCGGCGTTGGCGGGGGAGCGGAAGGCCCGGCAGGAGCAGGTCGGGAAACTTGACACGGCCAGGTTGCGGATTACCGAATTGGAGACCACCCAGCAGGTGCTTCAGACGGCCGCGGCCGAGGGGGCCGAGGCGAAGAAGCAGGCGGCCGACCTGAAGCAGCGACTGGCGGCGGCAGGGGAGGAGCTGACCCGCCGGCGCAAGGCGGAAGAAGCGGCGGATGCGAAACTCGCCGCGGCCCGTCAGGAGTCCCAGCGGCTGGAGCTGCGGCACCGCGAGATCGTCGAGGCATTCCAGCGGACGTATCTGGCCTCTGTCGCACCGGGCCAGAGCGGGCTCGAGGCACGCAAGACCGCCGTTCGCGCCAGGCAGATGATCCAGCGCCTTGCCAGCCTGTCCGGCGAGGTCAAGAGCGATCAGACTCGCCAAGTGCTCGACCGCCTCGAGGCCGTGCTCACGCGCCTGGACCTGATGAACGCCAATCGGCCCGGCAGCGGGGAATCGTTCCGCCGCCTTGTCAGCCAGGGCGACCTCGAACGCCAGATCGACGCTGCTCTGGCCGCCCCGGGCCAGGCCGAGGACGTCAAGAACTGGCTCTTCGAGGCCAAGCTCATCCTGATGGGAGGGCCCAATGCCGGCTGATCGACGAGCAAGCCGCTGCTTGGCATTGAATGGGTGCCATGCTTCCGTCTTCGGGAGCATGTCTTGGCCGGGAACAGGGGACATGCTTCCTAAGACGGAAGCATGGCACCGGATGCCTTACGAGTTCTGCCAAAGAGCACAATCCAGCCTTGGTGCGTGGTTATGCATCGCGACTTCAATCGCGACGGCGCTGATGGCGGGCGGATGCTCGGTGCCGGGCAGAATGTACACGCCATGGCGCCCGCCGGCGACCGACGCGGCGATGGCGCGGCAGGTGGTCCCGCCAGGCGTTGCGCCATTCGACGAGGCCATCGGCCTTGTCAGCGAGTTGAAGTACCCCGAGGCCGAGGTCAAGTTCCGCCAGTCGCTGGT
>CAYOBS010000053.1:0-1215 GCA_964402305.1 uncultured Planctomycetaceae bacterium
GTCGGCCGTGACGCTGACCAGGATGCCCGCGGCGGGGTCCATGCCGTCAACCCGCCAGACAAGGCCCGCCGAGACCGCCCCGGCGTCGCGCCCGGCCGGCAGACCACCCGCGAGGCGAACAATGCCCCCCGCCATAAAGGTGGACAGAAGCAAGGCCGCGTGAGAAGAAGTAGTAAGAAGTAGGTAGGAAGAAGTAGTTAGGAAGAAAGCAGGAAGAAGTCCCCGCGGAACGCCGAATCACTGCTTCTCTGCCTTCCCTACTTCCTACCTACTAACTACTATCTTCTTCCCCCTCACATATCCAAAAAGTTGGCCAGCAGTTGACGGCCGACCGCGGTTAGGAAGCTTTCGGGGTGGTATTGCACGCCTTCGGTGGGGTATGTCTTGGAGCGGATTCCCATCAGCTCGTGCCGGTCGACGCTCCAGGCGGTCTGGATGAAGTCCGGGTCCAGCCCGTCGGTTTCGACGATCAGGCTGTGATATCGCGTGGCCGTGAAGGGCATCGGCAGTTCGCGGTAGATGCCCTTGCCGTCGTGCTTGATCTCGCTGGTCTTTCCGTGCATGAGCCTCGGCGCGCGGACGACCTTGCCGCCGAAAACCTGGCCGATGGCCTGATGGCCCAGACACACGCCGAGCACCGGGATCTTGCCGTGGAAGTGGCGGATGTAATCGCAGCTTAGCCCCGCCTCGTTGGGGCTGCACGGGCCCGGCGAGATGATCAGGTGCGTGGGCTTGAACTCATCCTGGGCCTGCCGGGGCCCCATCACGTCGTTGCGCACGACGCGGATATCCAAGCCCCTGCCAAGCTCGCCGATCCGCTGGACGAGGTTGTAGGTGAAGCTGTCGTAGTTGTCGAGCAGAAGGATCATATGGAGATAGAGATCATATGTGGATTACTGTATGGCAACGACCTCTTTGACGGCGGGCACCTTGTACTTGAGGTGCCGTTCGACGCCCATCTTGAGGGTCATCGCGGCGCCCGGGCAGCCCTTGCAGGCGCCCTGGAGACGCACCTTGACCACGCCGGAGGACTCATCGACGCCGACGAGGTCTATGTCTCCTCCGTCGGCCTGCAGCATTGGGCGTATGGCCTCGATAACTTCCCGTACCTGTTCGGTCATCGTGCCGCTATTGGTTGCTTCTTCGCTCATTTCGACTCCTGAGGTAATCATGTCGTACATTAACGGGACCGGGGGGTCCTTGAGGACCATTATA
>CAYOBS010000053.1:1225-15273 GCA_964402305.1 uncultured Planctomycetaceae bacterium
CGCGGCGTGGGCAAGGGAAGAAGGTCTTTCAGAAGAAGGTCCTAGGTCTTAGCTCTTAGGTCCTAGGGCGGGAAGAAGAAGGAAGCACCAATATCTGCAAGAAACTGCCCAAAACGAAGCCCACTTCCCCTCCCCGCAAGCCCCTAAGACCTAGGAGCTATGACCTAAGACCTTGTTTTCGGCCCCTGCCCACAGGTTGTCAACGGTCTGTCGGGAGTGCCAACAGCTTCTCCACCGGTATTCCATAGGTAGTGGGCAAAATTATTTTCAATACGATATATAGGGCCTCTTGACAAAGATATCGGCTTCTGTTAGCATGATGTTCGGTGTTGATTGCTGTGGGTTCATTTTTTTTTAAAATCCAAACTTTGATAAGTCAGAGACTTACGCGATAACCACTAATACTTGCGATAATATGTATTGACAGGCCCCATATGTAGGGGTATCTTGCCCTCGTTGTCTCTGGGCGGCATTTCGTAAAAGGCCAGGCAAGAGAGACCGGGACGCAGACAGGCATGTAGGCAGCCGCTCGCGGGTTGGGTTTTCGGCGTCTCGCGATCATCTGGCTGAGTAGTGTTTTTTGGCAATAAGCAAGCGATTCCTTGCTGGAATCCTTGTCCATATAGGTACGGGAGTAGCTGATGGTTTCCCGCGATCCTTTAGATCGGCCAGATCGGCATGATGTGGCTGACGGCAAGCCGACGGCTCCGGCCGTGGCGCCCGCCGTGGATGGCCTGGGCATCGAGCAGGTTTTCTCGACGCCTGGCGTGCATCCCTTCGAGCAGATTCAGTGGGACCGCCGTCTGGCGCGGATCAACGACGGCGCCGGCGAGATGGTCTTCGAGCAGGACGACGTGGAGGTGCCCTCCACATGGTCGCAGCTTGCCACCAACGTGGTGGTCAGCAAGTATTTCTACGGCGAGAAGGGCAAGCCGGAGCGGGAGAACTCGGTCAAGCAGTTGGTCCATCGCGTCTGCCGGACCATTGCCGACTGGGGCCTGGCCGACGGGGTTTTCGCGACGCCCGACGACGGCGAGCGGTTCTACCAGGAACTGACGTACCTCTGCGTCAACCAGTACGGCGCGTTCAACTCGCCGGTGTGGTTCAACGTGGGGCTGCTGCACGTCAACGGAGTGCCCGGCTCGGAGGGCAACTTCCACTGGGACTGCGAGCTCGGCCAGAGCGTCCGCACGATGCGCAGCTACGAATACCCACAGGCCTCGGCGTGCTTCATCCAGTCGGTGGATGACACGATGGAGGACATCATGCGCCTGGCGGCGTCCGAGGCGATGCTCTTCAAGTACGGCTCGGGCACCGGCACGGACCTCTCGACGCTCCGCAGCAGCCGGGAGAAGCTCTCCGGCGGCGGCACGCCGTCGGGGCCGCTCAGCTTCATGCGGATATTCGACCAGGTGGCGGGCGTGATCCGCAGCGGCGGAAAAACCCGCCGGGCCGCCAAGATGCAGTCGCTGCGCTGCGACCATCCGGACATCAAGGAGTTCATCGAGTGCAAGATGGTCGAGGAGAAGAAGGCATGGGCCTTGATCGACTCCGGCTACGACGGGTCGCTTGACGGTGACGCCTACGCCTCGGTCATGTACCAGAACTCCAACCTCTCCGTCCGCCTTACCGACGAATTCATGCAGGCATGCATCGACGGCAAGGACTGGCAGACCTGGGCGGTAACCACCGGCAAGCCGATGGCCAAGTACCCCGCCCGCGAGCTGCTGGACCTCATCGCCGAAGGCACGCGGATCTGCGGCGACCCCGGCGTGCAGTACCACAGCACCGTCAACCGCTGGCACACCTGCAAGGCCTCCGGGCCGATCAACGCCTCCAACCCGTGCAGCGAGTACATGTTCCTGGACGACTCGGCCTGCAACCTGGCAAGCCTGAACCTTATCAAGTTCCGCCAGAGCGACGGCGGCTTTGACGTCGAACGGTTCAGGGCGGCCGTGAGGATATTCATCATCGCCCAGGAGATACTTGTCGACCGCAGCAGCTATCCCGTCGCGAAGATCTGCCGCAACAGCCACGACTATCGCCCGTTGGGCCTGGGCTATGCGAACCTCGGCAGCCTGATAATGTCGCTGGGCCTGCCTTACGACAGCGACGCCGGGCGCGCGATGGCGGCGGCGATCACGGCCGTAATGACCGCGACGGCCTACACCGCCAGCAGCGAGCTTGCCAGCAGGCTTGGCCCGTTCCCGCAGTACACCCGCAACCGCAAGGACATGCTCCAGGTTCTGCGCATGCACCGCGAGGCGGCCGAGGGAATAAGCCCGAAGGATTGCCCCGCGGGTCTTCGCGACAGCGCGATCGTGTGCTGGGACGAGGCGGTTGCCTCCGCCGAGCACCTGGGCTGCCGCAACGCCCAGGTGACGGTGCTCGCCCCGACGGGGACCATCGGTTTCATGATGGACTGCGACACGACGGGCGTCGAGCCGGATATCGCGCTGGTGAAGTACAAGTCGCTGGCGGGCGGCGGGATGTTCAAGATCGTCAACCAGACGGTCCCGATGGCGCTCGAGCGCCTGGGCTACGCGAAGGAGCAGATCGCCGCGGTCGTCGAGCACATCGACGACCACGACATGATCGAGGGCTCGCCGGAATTCGCCGACGAGCACCTGCCGGTCTTCGACTGCGCGTTCAAGCCCGCCAACGGCAAGCGGTTCATCCACTACATGGGCCACATCCGCATGATGGGCGCGGTCCAGCCGTTCTTGTCCGGGGCGATCTCCAAGACGGTCAACATGCCCAAGGAATCGACCGCCGAGGAGATCCGCAAGGTGTACGTCGAGGGCTGGAAGCTCGGGCTCAAGGCGGTGGCGATCTACCGCGACGGCTCGAAGCGCACGCAGCCTGTCAATACCAGCAAGGACGAGAAGCCCCCGGCCAGGGGCGCCAAGCCGGCCGACGGAAAAATGCCGCTGATTGACGAGGCGATGCTGGAGGAGGCCCGGTGCCAGCCTCACCGCGAGCGGCTGCCCGCGACCCGCCCGTCGATCACGCACAAGTTCAGCGTCGGCGGGCACGAGGGTTACCTGACGGTCGGCAAGTACGAGGACGGCCGGCCTGGCGAGTTGTTCGTGACGATGGCCAAGGAAGGCTCGACGGTCGGCGGGATGATGGACACGTTCGCCACGTCGATAAGCCTTTGCCTCCAGTTCGGCGTGCCGCTCGAGGACCTGGTAAAGAAGTTCACGCACCAGCGGTTCGAGCCCAGCGGCATGACCAGCAACCCCGACATCCCCTTCGCCAAGAGTGTGGTGGATTATATTTTCCGATGGCTCGGCTTGACGTTCCTTGAGGAGTACCGCAAGACGAATCTGCCCACCCGCGGGCAAACCGACGCGCCGGCCTCTGGGTTGCCGGTGCGCCCGAAAACATCAACATCCGAGGCAGTCAGGGAGGATGCCGCCCCGGATGCCGGCAGCGCCATACAGGCCTCTGACAAGGAAGTTAAGAGGTCTGGAGGCGCATCTTCGGGACTTTACGTTACGACTTCGACGGAAGACCGGGTTCTCGCCGGCGCCAGCAGCCGGGCCGTGTCGATCCCGGGCGCCGGTGAGTTGCTGTCGCGGCGAATGGCGCCGCAGGTCGAACGCATCGACCAGCAGTTCTCGCACTACCAGGAGGACGCGCCCGCATGCGATGTATGCGGGTCCATAACGGTACGAAATGGCAACTGTTACAAATGTTACAACTGCGGTACCTCCCTGGGTTGTAGTTGAGGAGCCGCACCGAACGGGCGGCGGTGAAACGCCACGGCTGGATTACCAGACGCCGCTGCCCGACCAACGCGAGCGCTCACGGAAGAGCCCTCGCCGAAGCGCTGGGGCATTGCCCGCCAGCCCGGCCAAGCGCAAGCGCCAGCCGGGGCGGCAGGGCGGCCCCGGAGAAGTTGGACTCACCCAGTGTCGTCCTGCGGGTCCCGGTTACGGGAGCCTGGGTGCGTCCAGGGATGGATCAAGGGATTGCCTGACACGAGGCGGCGGCATGGACGACTCCCGCCGCCTCGCACGCTTCGCCCGCGGGGCCGGCCGGGAGGCCCACCTAAATTTTCTTCTAAAATAATAAAAAAATGTTAAAGAAGATTGAATGCCTTTTCCGAAGTGTTATTCTAACCGTATGTGACAGGAGCGTCGCAGGACGTTCCGTGCTGCTCGCGGGCTTCGGTTAACAATAGTTGTCCGCTGCACCCGTATATGGTGTAGGTCTCCCTCCACCTACATCAAGGGTTGCGGCTATTCGGGCGATGCCAAGGTCTCCCTCCGCCTAGGCATCGCCTATTTTTTTTGGATATTTGCCGGCCAGGCTGTGGAATTGCGTTGGATTTCGGATTTTGGGGGACATCAAATCAGGGATTGTGTGGGCGTTGCCGGCTGGGCAGCACGATTCCTATTTGGGGATCGGTCCCCGAAATCCCTTGCCGACAGGCTTGCCAGCCTCAGCTTGCGGAACTCGATGGGGCTCATGCCCTCGCGCCGCTGGAACGCCCGGCACAGGTGGTGGTAATTGCCGAAACCGCTCTGGCCGGCGATCTCCTTGCCCGGCGCTGGCGACTCCAAAAGCAGCAGTAGCTTCCCCGGTGCGATCCATGACGACATCGGCGCCGTCGTGTTGGAAAAGATCGGCACCGGCACGGTGATCCTTTCCGGGACCAACGGATACACCGGCGGGACGACGGTCAGCGCCGGCGTGCTCCGGTTCAACTCCGCGGCTGCCATCGGCGGTTCCGTCCGCGACGTCACCGTCGGCGCCGGCGCCGCCGTGGCTTTCGGCTTCAACCCTATCCAATCCACCCTGACGGGCCGTATCGTAAACACCTCGCCCGGCACGGTCGCGCTCACGGCCGCCAGCGGCGAGGCCCTCGACTTCAGCAGCGCGGGCGCCGACCTGACGGTCGCCAGCCTGGGGGCCGTGGGATCAAGTTCATACAAGCCTACACGGGGCTCGGCGGCATTCCCTATGGCGACCACTCCCCCACACCCTACGACAGCAACGGCAAAAGCTCAATGGCGGCAGTGGCGTTCGACTTGGTCGGCGATGAGGCCTCGGCCACCTGGCATGCCAAGATCTCACTGGCCAGCTACCTACACCGCGAAACTGGCCACACCGGCCATTACTTCAACATGATGTGGGGCCCGCTGGGCAGCGGCCTGCTGGGCAACGCGTCCCTGTCGGCCCACCTGCGCCAGTTGCAGCCGATCCTGGACCTGGAGCGTCGTTGGGATGGCAGTTTCGCCTACCAGCACAACCCCGGCGACGAGATCAGCGGGGCGAACCACAAATACGGCAGTTGGGACTGCACCGGGGCCAGGCTGCTGGCGCTGTGCTACCCCCTGCACAAGCTCTCCATTACCGGCCGGCAACCCAGTTGCGTTCCGCAAATCAAAGGCCCCTCTGTCGAGATGATAATCGCATCGGGGCGCAGGGACTTCAGCCAGCGAAGCCAGGACGAGCTGATCAAGGGCCTGAATTCGTGGTTGCCGGGCGAGAGGCTCGGCTGCGCCGAAGCGCTGGGCGCCAAGGGCGTCAAGCATTTGGCGACGCTGATGGCGGCGCTCTCAAACAACGACCTGGTCAAGCGGACGAGCGCGTGCAGTGCCATCGCGTGCATCGCCCGCACCAAGGCGGACGCGTCGGCGGCCATCGACATGCTGATCCTCCAGCTCGACCAACCGGACCTCGGACTCAAGCTGGCCGCCATCGATGCGATCCGTGCCATCGGCGTCCCCGCCCGCGCCAAGGCGGGCCCGGCCCTGCTGAAACTTGCCAGCAAGCCCAGCGCCGGCGACCCGCAGCATCTGGTCAAGCGCCTCATCCTCAGGGTGCTGTTCCACAGGGGGCTCTACAACAACTTCGAAGGCGTTGACCGCAAGCTGGTCATCGCCGGCCTCAAAGGCCTCATCGAGGAAACGGACCACGCCTTTGACATGGGCGTCACCTTGGGAGACGCCTACAAGCACATGAAGGGCTGGCCCGTCGAAGACGTCGCCCCGCTGTTTCCCGGCATCGTCGATCTCATCGAAAATCCCCGCTCAATGGGCCAGATGGACAACGGCTACATGGCCGAGTATGGCTTCGAGTTCCTCGCCCCATACGGCGTGATCGACGCGCTGGACGCCTTCATGGTCTCGCTGAAGAAGCCGACGACGCAGTTCTACCAGCCGTGGAAGATCCTGCCGCACGTCGAAAAATACTACGGCGTCGAAGCCAAGCGTTACCTGCCCCAGCTCCGCGAGTATCTCTCGCAGATCCCCACGCGGATCCGCACGCCAAACCTGGCCGAAAAGGTCACCACCAGCACCAGGCAGGCCATCGCCGACCTCGAAAAAACCACCGCCCAAAAGAAGCTGGTCCGGATCAAGGACTTGAAGCATTGAAGAGAAAAAGGGTGAGACCCTGGGTGAGACCCCTTAAAGTAACCTGACACTGACATTCACAAGGAGAAACGAACCATGATGACAAGCAACAGAATCAAAACCGCATTGGCCCTGGCAGCCCTGGCGGTAACAGGATTCGCCTTCAATGCGGCGGCCCAAGATGCCAAACCGGTCAAGGTCTTCATCCTGGCCGGCCAGTCGAACATGGAGGGCAAGGCGCCCAACACGCTGCTCGATCACCAGGCAACCGACCCGAAAACCAAGGACCTTTTCGCCCATCTGCGCAAGAACGACCAATGGATCGTGCGTGATGACGTGTTCATCAAGTTCCTCGAACGCAAAGGCCCGCTTACCGTCGGCTTCGGTTCTCCCGGCAAAACGGGCTCTGAACTTGAGTTTGGGACCGTGATGGGCGATTACTACAAAGAACATGTCCTTTTAATTAAGACGGCCTGGGGTGGCAAGAGCCTTGCCATGGATTTTCGTCCGCCCAGCTCCGGGTATCCATCCGACGAGGAACTGGCCGGAAAAGTCAAAGCTGAAAACGACAGGTTGGCCAGGAAGCACCAAAAGAAAGACACACCCCCGCCGACCGTCACGGCTAAAGAGATGAAGGAGAGATACGGGCATTACTATCGGGAAATGATGAAGGAGATAGGCACCTGTCTGAGCGAGCTTCCAAAACAATTTCCCGACTGTAAAGGACAGGGCTATGAAATCGCGGGCTTTGTCTGGTTCCAGGGCTGGAATGACATGTGCGATGGTGGGTATGCTGCTCAGTACGAGAAGCACATGGCCAACTTCATCCGGGATATCCGCAAGGATCTCAAGCTTCCGAATCTGCCGGTTGTGATCGCTGTCATGGGGCAGAACATGTCGCAACCGGCCAAAGGCCGCATGCTCCAGGTACAGCAGGCGCAGCTCGCGATGAACGATGTCCCGGAGTTCAAAGGCAACGTGAAAGCGTTCCGCACCGACGTGCTGGTGGACAAGGCCGCGGAGGAGCTTTATCCCGACTGGCGGAAAGACATCGCGAAATGGCAACTCGTCGGTGGTGATCACGCCTACCATTACCTCGGCAGTGCAATCTGGTTCAACCGCATCGGCCACGCGATGGGCGAGGAGATGATCGGGTTGCTCAAGCAGTCACAATCCGCCGGCAATACGAAAAGAAGGAGCTCGCAATGAAGACAAGATCGATGGCTATTCTGATCACAATGTCACTCGCAGTGCTGCTGGCCGCGCCGGCTTCGGGGGCGGAAGAGCGCCCGGTCAAGCCTGGCATCGGAGAAGGCAATCGCGGCTCGCTGGAAGATGATATGGCCATATTCAACCAAGCGCCGCATTCGGATGCGGTGCGGAAGTTCTTTACTTCAGCACGGCAAGCCTTCGCTGAGCAGCCCAAGGGCAGCCTTGCGGATATTTCGGTGCTGCTGGCAACGGCGGACAAGGACGGCCTGAGGATGCTTGGTGGCCCCATGCTCGGAACCCTGGCTCCTGACGGCGCCAGGGTCTGGGTGCGGACCGTCAAGCCGGCCCAGGTGACAGTCCTCGTCAAGATTGGAGACGAGGAGCGGAAGTTTGGGCCGGTCGCAAGCACGGCGGCGAGCGATCTTACGGCGGTGGTGGAGGTCAAGGGGTTGCAGCCTGATACCCACTATCCGTATCGGATTCTGAGGGATGGCCTGCCTGTCGACATTCCGGGCGAAGCAATCATTCGGACCGCTCCGGTTCCCGGGCAGGCAGGCCAGATGAAGCTGGCGTTTGGCGCCGACTTCCACAAGACCGGATCCCTGTGGGTCCGGCCCTTATTGGACACCGTCCGCAAGCGAGGCAACTCGGCAATGCTCCTGCTCGGCGACAGTGCGAGCCTTGACCGCAACGACCGGGTCGGATTGCAGCGGTCGGATTATCTGCTTCGCGATTTTTCGCCCGCATGGCGTGATCTGGTGGCTTCCGTTCCCGTGTATGCGGCATGGGACGACCATGACTATTGCAATAATGACGCATCCGGGATCAATGCCCGTTTCACGGCGGCCGACCGCAGCGCGGCGCGCACGATGTGGCTGCGGAACTGGAACAATCCTTCGTATGGGTCCGCGAAAGACGGCCAGGGCATTTTCTTCCGCACGCGCCTTGGCCCCTGCGACGTGATCATGCTCGATACGCGATATTTTCGCCTTAACCGCGGTGAGCCGGATTGCTTTCTTGGCGCCGAACAAATGCGGTGGCTGGAAAAGGAGCTTTCCTCCTGCACCGGACCTTTTGTGATTCTCACCAGCGGAACCATGTGGAGTGATTATGTCAGCGCGGGCAAGGATTCCTGGGGGGTATTTGATCCTGCCGGACGCGAACGCATCTTTTCACTGATCGAGGAAAAACACATCGGCGGCGTCCTGTTGCTTTCGGGGGATCGGCATGGCGCCCGCGTCATGAAAATCCCGCGGCCTTCCGGTTTCATGTTCTATGAATTCGAAATGGGAAGCCTCGGCGCTTGTCCGGGGCCTGCCGCCATGGGAAGCAAGCCTGATTTACAGCCTTTTGCTCTCGGCGGTAAAGAGGCCTTCGGGGAATTCACCTTCGACACAACGCTTGCCGACCCGACGGTCACCATGCGCGCGGTGGACCCTGACGGCAAGGAACTGTATCAATTGACATTGAAGCGCAGCCAGATGATTCCGGGCGGGAAATGACCAGCGGTCATTAACAAGGTGACCTACTGTTAAAGAGCATCTCAGGGGAAAAAGGTGTCAGACCCCGTCCTTTTCCCGTTTTTGCCACACTGATGAAAGGATATATCTCAAAAGGAATGCTCGCCGATCCCCCGATCGGTGATAGAACCGTCAGAAATGCCGACGGCGGTCGGCGGCCGAAGGCCATCCGGGAAATCCCGGTTGAATCCTATGACGGCAAACACGGCTCGCAACACTCCGTGCCGTCGCGGGTTTAACCTGTAGTTCGCGAGCGAGCGGCAAACCGATACCGTGCTTCATGCTCTGCCGGAAAAATCCGGGATCCATTGAAGTAACCTGACACTGACATTCGCAAGGAGAAACGAATCATGATGACAAGCAACAGAATCAAAACCGCATTGGCTGTGGCAGCCCTGACGATAGCAGGATTGGCCTTCAACCGAACAACAGAGGCCCAATTCGTTTCAGGGCGGATCGCCCACGAAGGTCGTGGGGGAAAGATCATTTCAAGGCGCTGTGAATAGAGGAGTCGAACATGGCCAAAAGAAGAGTCTTCATCAGTTACCATCACGCCGACGAGCAGAAAGTTGTCGACGCTTTCTCCAAGACATTCAGCGAAGACTATGAAGTTTTCACTGATTCATCCTTGGACAGGGCATCCGACAGCGATAACTCCGAATACCTGAACAAGGTGTGCTGCGATGCGATCAAGGGTACCAGCGTGACAATAGTCATGATTGGGAAGAAGACCGGCTGCCGGAAGTTCGTGGATTGGGAAATCCACTATACCCTGGGATGCAAACACGGCCTGGTGGGCATCTCCCGTCCTGCCCTTGCAGACAGCGATGCTTCGCTGCCTGAGCGCCTCAAGGACAACATGAAGTCCGGGTACGCGAAGTGGTACGACTGTCCGTCGTCAGCGGTAGTTCTCAAGAGCATCATTGACGAGGCTTACGCGGCTGACGCCGCTAAGATCGACAATCGAAGGCTGAAGATGAAGAGGAATACCTAGAATGGATGAAGTCCCGCTACCCCCAAGCCGATTTCGGAAATGTTGCGGCCGCATCAAGGAGTCCGGGCGGTTCCTCTGCATGCAGAGGCGCGTCGCCATAGTTCTGGCCTTAGGTTTCGCCGCCGGCTTCCTTGGGGGTTTGTTAGCGCACTTTATAACTTGTCTACAGGGAGTATGGGCATTCGCAATCGCCGGTGGGGTCCTGGGCATGGCGATTGCTGCGTGTTGGCCTTTATCAGATCGGAGCAGACGCTTCCTGTCGCTGACCGAGATGAAGATAACTGTGCCGCAGTTGTCGGAGATGACCTTCTCGATGAACCGCGAATAAGCCCCCGGTGATCGGCCCTTTATACAAATGAGCCCCGAAGGGGCGGCAGAGGCGCTGGCTCACAGGTATTGAGGGTTAAACTCTATGCCGTGGCGTTCGAGCAGCCGAGCCAACTCCTCCACAAACGTCATCTTTCTGTGGTGCTGCTTCTGCTCCCGTATGTAATCTATGACTTCGGGCATCACCGATTGCGATACGCTGAAGGCCGCATACCCATCTTGCCAGCCGAAGCCCCTCATGGCCGGAAACTCCTCGTGAAGCCATGCGGAACTGCTCGACTTGACGTCCCGCATCACATCCGCCACAGCGCGAGTGGGTGGCAGGGTTGCGGCCAGGTGGATATGATCCTCAGGCCCGTTGCCTTCAAGGAGGGTTCCGCCGAGGCCGCGAATGGTTCCGCCGATGTAGCTGACCAGTCTGGGCATGATTTCGGGATCGAGAAGGCGGCGACGCTCCTTGGTCGAGAAGGCGAGATGGTATTGCAGAGATGTGAATGACATTCGCGGCCTTTCTGTCGCCCCTTCGGGGCTCTTGTGGTTTCGATGCCATGCTTC
This sequence comes from uncultured Planctomycetaceae bacterium, assembly GCA_964402305.1. Classification (GTDB taxonomy): domain Bacteria; phylum Planctomycetota; class Phycisphaerae; order SM23-33; family SM23-33; genus JAUWQU01. The sequence continues at coordinate 12,202 of CAYOBS010000053.1, forward strand.
CGGGGGTTCCCTTCGGTCACCCCCGGCCAAATGCTGTCGCCCCTTCGGGCCTGAGAGACGGACGCCGCGGGAGCGGAAGGGGGCTGGCGAATCGCACGTGACGGCATTCCCAACCGGCGACTGGCTACCGGCTACTGGCTACTGGCACCCTCAGTCCTCGTCCTCGTTCTTCTTGGCGTTGTCTTTGTCCTTGGCGTTGTCTTTGTCCGTGTCGATCTTCGGGTCGTCGGGCTGGGGGGCGGCGAAGAGGAAGGCTTTACGTTTTTGTTTTTGTTTTTGCCCATCGAAGTCCGTGAATGCCTTGACGGCGTCGGCGGCGGGGAGGATTTCCAGGCGGACGTCGCGGTAGTGGAGCGTCTGCTGGGCGCGGTTGCTGAGCTTGATCGGCTCGCGCGTGGCCTGGGCGACGAATACGACGTGCGGCCTGGTCTGGCAGAGCAGGCGGACGGACTTGTCGCCCAGCCGGGCCTTGTCGATGTCGGAGGCGAGCCTGTCGTCGAACTGGTCGCCGGCGATCGTCGTGCCGTCGGCGCGGATGAGGCAACCGCCCCGGCAGGAGCGCCCGGACACGCTCAGCCGCCCATCGGCCCAGGCGAGCTTGGGGTAGTTCACGCGGCGGGCCTTGGCGAACGGGTCCAGGCCGAGCTGCTGCTGGGCCAGCGCCACGGCGCCGAGCATGACGGCATCGTCGCCGAGGGCGGACTCAAGCACCCGCCCGCCAGGTGAGGCGCCGGTGAGCGGGTCGGCCTGGACTATCTTCTCGACGATCGGCAGGATGAACGCGCCGCAGGCCTCGATCACCCCGCCGCCCAGCAGAATCACCTCCGGGTCCACAAGGTGGCGGATCGAGATGCATGCCCAGCCGATGACCTCGGCCGCCCGCGTGACGACCTCCATAACGACCGGATCGCCCTTGGCAAGGGCCTTCTTGAGCATCCCGGAGCGGATAGGCTCGTTGGGCTTGCCAAGGTCCGCCCAGCCTTCGATGATGGATTTTCGCCCGCCCTTGATGGCGGCGCGAATGTCGCGGTCGAGAGCGCCGCGCCCGGCGACGGCCTCGAAGCAGCCCCTGGCGCCGCAGCCGCACTTAGGCCCGCCGATCTGCATTATCATGTGCCCGACCTCGCCGGCGCTCTGGCGCGCGCCGGTAACGAGCCGCCCGTCGATGATCACGCCGCCCCCGATGCCGGTGCCCACGAATATGCCCACCACGCTTTGGGCGTCCATGGCTGTGCCGAGCCACTTCTCGCCGAGCGTGCCGAGGTTCACGTCGTTGCCGAGGAAGACCGGCATGCCGAGCTTCCTGGCGGCCAGCGGGACGATCTCCATGCCGCCGAGGTTCATGTTGGCTGTGTTGACAATCCTGCCGGCCGGCGGGTCAACCACGCCCGGAATGGCCATTCCGACGCCCGCGACGGAGCTTGTCTTGACCCCGCCGGCGGAGATGACGTCCCGGACGGTGTCGAGGATAGCCTCGACGACCAGGGCGGGGTTCTTCTCTCGCGGCGTGCTGATCCGCTCGCGTTCCAGCACCCGGCCGTCGGCTGCGACGAGCGCGGCCATGACTTTCGTGCCGCCAACGTCCACGCCCACGAAGAGCTTGTCCTTATTTCCCTTATTTCCCTTGGCCATGGCGGTCATCCCGTCCTTTCCTTGCCGCATCGGCGGCACATCTGCGTTGCGAATTATATGGGCCGGCGGCGCCGCTGTACAATGTTGGCGAGGATGACGGCGGTTTTTTCGAAAGAACCGTCCGAAGCCAACCGTCCGAAGCCAGGTCGTTGACGGCCGGGCCGCTTCGTGCTACGTAGGTTTCCCCATGAGAGGTTTTACCGTTAGCGGAGTGGTGAAACTGGCGAACCTCGTTCGCCGCCAACTTGCCGGGCCGATAACGCCGGCTGGGCTGGAGAGGCTGCGCAGCCACGTCGGCGAGGTGATCGAGCAACTCGACCTGTCGTTCGAAGAGCAGGACCTTCGGCCGGAGGCAATGGCGCCGTCCAGCCGGAAGGCGTACGAGTTTCTCAAGAACGTGGATTTTGCCTCGGTCGCGACGAGCGACTCAGCCGTCCAGGACGAGCACTACCTGGCCAACGTTCGGCTGCCGGGGATCAAGCGGTTCTGCGAGGACATTGCCGCCCGGCTTGCCCAGCAGCCCGCCGAGCCAGAGCAGGTCGAGATCCACAAGCGGATCCGCCTGCGGCTGGAGGGCATCGAGTCCGTCATGGAGGCACAGGATGTGCGGGCCGAGCACCTAAAGGACGACTCGCGGGAGTTGCGCGCCTGGTTGGCGCTGCTGTCGCGGCGAGATGCTTTCGACCGCTACGTCTCGGCCGTGGGGCGGGCGAAGGCGGCGTTCGAGCGGGATGACCGGCGGCTGCGGCGGTTCCGCGCGCCGATGATGGTGCGGTTCATGCCCGGGCGGACCATCTACCGCCTTCGGGCCGAGGGGCCCGGCACGCGGGTGGTCCTGCCGGTGCCGATGATCGCCTTCAGCGACGAGCAATTCGCAAGCTTGGCGGACTTTGCCCTGCACCGCGGCCCGAGCGAGGCGGCGGTCGTCGAGGCGATGCACGGCGCGGGTTACCAGCAGATCCTCGCCGAGCTGGAGGCCCTGGGCGGCCCGGCCCAGCAGGGTCGTGGCATCCACCACGACCTGGGCGTGTCGTTCAACCGCGTCAATGCCGAGTACTTCCGCGGCGGGCTCCAGCGGTGCAAGCTTGTCTGGGGCGAGTCGTTCACCATGCGCAAGTTCGGGCACTACGACGGCATCCGCGACACGGTGATGGTCAGTTCTTCGCTGGACCGCCTCGACGTGCCTGCCTTTGCGGTGGACTTCGTGATATACCACGAGCTTCTTCATCGGACGATGGGCGTGGCGTACACGAACGGGCGGCGTGCGGCGCACACTCCGGCCTTCAAGCGTCAGGAGAGGGCCTTCAAGCTGTTCAAGGAGGCGGAGGCCGTGCTTGCGCGGCTGGGCAAGGCGAGGTAGGGCAAGAGGAAGGAAGCAGCAGGTGGTGTACTGTCTCACAATTACTATGAGTTATGCCCCCTTCAAAATCCGAAGCACGA
>CAYOBS010000054.1:0-15140 GCA_964402305.1 uncultured Planctomycetaceae bacterium
CCCCGACCAGGTGGCGGGACCATAGTCGTTTCCGATAGACAATTGAACGGCGTTCAGATCGATATTGCCAAGATCGCTCCAGTCACCGGCGGTTTTCGTGTCATTCACCGGAGTGACCGGACCGTTTTGTCCATTGGACCAGCCTATCATTTTGGTGACGGTGCCGATCATGCCGTAACCGCCGACTTGCAGGAGGGCGGCGGTGCCGGGGGCCTCCGGCGTGGGATCGAGGTAAGCGTTGATGTCCGAAGCCCAACTGTCATAGTCGGCGGCCTCGATTACCGCGTCAATGGAGACCGACCTCAGAATCGAGCCGACGGGCAGGGTTCCCTTGGCGATCCAAGGTATTAAACCGCCCGTGCCAGTCTGTATCCTCGTGCCGCCATCGGGGGACTCCCCGAGGAAGTAGGTGTCGGTGATGGTGACGGCCTGTGCCGTGCCTGCCCAGCCGGCTACGCAGACCGCGACCAAGGAAAGTGCAAACAACACGTTAGTGAACAGACTTGGTGACCGTTTCATGCCTCATCTCCTAGAAAGGGTACAGTAACCGCTCTTCTCTTCCGGACTTGCTTGGCAGTTGTCGCCTTCGCGTTCCCTGCCAGCCTCACTTACAAGAACCCAACTTATACGATGAAACTCGGACTTGACACCGCTATTGTAATCGAGCTCCCCAAAAATGCAAGCTTAAAATCAGATTTTTGGCGAAATCATACTCCGTTCCCCCCCCCAACAGTAAGTCATTGTTAATACAGCAGTTATGGTGACATAAATATATTCCAACACAGCCCCAACCCCGGCTTGGCCCGGCGTGCCGGGAGCGCGCCGGGACAGGCCCCCAAATGCTGTCCCCGAAATCCTACCAGCGTCGAAAGCGCGGGGCGGTCTTGGGCTGGCTTGGGGATTCCTTGGCCGAAGCGGGGGCCGGGCTTAGGCCCCCGTCCGGGGCGATGGCGGCGGGGTCGGCTTCGTCCTCGGGGTCCAGAGGCGGCGGGAGCATGTCGGCGGGTGTGACGGCGGGTGCTTCATCGCGACTTGGGCGGTTTGGGTCTCTTGCTTTGGCGGAGTCGTCAGGGTCGACGGTTTCGTCGGTTGGCAGCCTTGGCCCGGCCGTGGTGTGAGTGCGGACGGGCGAGGCCTTCTGTTTGGCGGCCAGGCTCTTTGCCCTTGCGGCGGCCAGCAGGGACTCATCGACGTGTCCCTTGGGCTGTGTTCCGGCGGGCGCGGCTGGGGACTTGGCGGGCGCGGGCTTGCCGTTGGCGGCGGCAATCACGGCCTTGCCGGGCGTGGCTGGGGCGGCCTTGGCGGGCGCGGCGGCAATCACGGCCTTGGCTGGCGCGGGCTTGCCGTTGGCGGCGCGGGCCAACTGGGTGCCGGCAGCCGGCGGGTTGGGCAACGGGCCGGTCTCATCGACGTAGGCGTCGTTAAGCCCGGCGGGCCAGCTATCCGACAAAACCCAGGGCGTGACGAAGCTGGCGACGAACCCCGCTTGCGTGCTGGTGGTGTGGGAGTCCTCGGAGACGCCCACCATCTTTACCTGGTAGAGGCCCTCATAGCCCGGCTTGTCAAATGAGTCGAAGCCGATCAGCCCGGCCGATGGGCCGTGAGTGCCGTCAACGGTTCCCACGACTATGGTGCCGACGCCCAGCAAGCCGGCGTCTCCCTTGTTGTAGAAGTTGACGATCCCGTTGCGGCAATGCGACAGGGCCTTCTTGAGGTCGTAGGCGCTGGAGATGCTGGCCGACAGGAGGACCAGACCGTCGATCTGGCGTCCCTCGGGCATTGCCTCAGCCGCGAATACCGCCACTCCTCCGCCGCCGCTGTGCCCGACGATGTAGACGGGCCGGTCGGGATACTTGTCCTGGTAGTCGGTGACGATCTTGGCAATGCCGATGCCGGCAAGGCGGTTGCCGAGGAAGTCGACCTGGGTGATCAGCGGCCCGACGAGGGGCACAGGCCTGCCCCAGGGATGGATCGGCATGGCGCGGTAGACCCCGCCGGCGACCAGGCCGCCGCGGATGTTCTCGTTGAGCCGGCTGTGGCCCTCGATTCCCGGCAGGATGATTACCAGGCCGTTATTGAGGCGATCCTCCGTGAGATACTCGGCGTTGCCCGTGCATCCCATGACCGACAGAACCGCGCCGAGAATGGCCGCGACCACCGGCAGTACACAAGGACTACGCCGCATACGCTCGAACCTCTGTCTCAAAAAAGCCTCAAAAAAGCCGCAAAAAAGCCGCAAGACAAGAATCCACAGGCCGGTCCCGGCCAAGGCGCCGCGCCGCTCGGACAGCCTGCCGGACAGCCTGCACACAGGCCCGGACAGCGCCGAGTCAAATAGTATCCCACATCGGACCAAATTAAGCAAGCCCCTGGAAAAAGCAGCCCCTGGGAAAGCAGTAGCCAGTAGCCGGGAAAAGAAAAACAGCGGAACCTGCCTGCCGGCAGGCAGACCGGGAACCTGGAACCTGGAACCACAAGCCGCAAAACGGGAACACGTGCTTTTGCCTCTGAGGCCTGCTCGCTTCAGCGAGCAGGAAAGGCGGAACCCGGAAAAGTAAAAGGCGGAACCGGGAACCCGGAACATGGAGCCGCGAATACCTTACAACCCGCCTGTGAAGGCACTACCCGGCGATCCCGAACAGCCGCAGTGCGTTGGCGGTGGTTGTCGCGGCCAGGGCCTCGGCGGATGTGCGGCGCACGCCGGCCAGGCATGTGGCCACGTGGGCCACGTTGGCTGGCTCGTTGGTCTGCATCTTCCGCACGGGCTCGGGCGAGCAGTAAGGCGAGTCGGTCTCTACCAGCAGCCTGTCATCCGGCACCATGGCCGCGGCGGCGCGGAGTTCGTCGCTCCTCTTGAACGTGACGATCCCCGAGAAACTGATGGTCATTCCCATGTCCAGCGCCAGGCGGACGTTGGCGGGCGGCTCGGTGCAGCAGTGCAGCACGACGCGGTTTGTGTCGATGCCGGATTCGCGCAGGATCGCGGCGGAGTCGTCGAACGCCTCGCGCGTGTGCATGACCACCGGTTTGCCCAGCCCCCGCGCGAGGTCGAGCTGGGCGGCAAAGACGCGCCGCTGGTCATCCCGCGGCGAGAAGTCGTAGTGGTAGTCCAGCCCGATCTCGCCGATGGCGACGTTCTTCGGCTCGCCGGCGAGCCGGCCAAGCGCGGCCAGGTAATGCTCGGGGGCGTCCTTGGCCTCGTGGGGATGGATTCCGGCCAGACACCAGAGGTTATCCCGGCCGCGGACGAGCGACAGGGCGGCCTTGGAGTCCGTCAGGTCGCCGGTTGCGCAGATCATCCGCGTGACGCCGGCTGCCGCCGCGCGGGCCAGGACGGCGTCGGTCTGCTGCCTCAGCCGGCCGTGGGCCAGGTGGCAGTGCGTGTCGAACAGTTCGCCCATCGGCACATCATAAGAGAAGAAGTAGTTAGTAGATAGTAGTCAGTAGACAGCAGTTAGCAATCAGGAATCAGGGAGAGGCAGCAACGCCGCAGGCCACCGGATGGAACTCCGCGCTGCGGGCCCAATAACCGACGCAAGCACTCGAAACTCTCTATCGGATAGTGTATTTTGTTGAAGCTCGTCTCGCCCGGCTGGGCTGGGCTGGGCGGTCAGTAAAGGAAACGCAGTTGCCCGTGATCCTTTGGTCAGTGTCAACCATAGAATAACAAGGGCGATAGCGAAGCCTGTCGCCACGCTGGCAGATGCCAACGGCGCAGATTGCGGCTCTGTCGTCCTGCTGCTGTTTCCTAACTACTACTTACTTCTTACTACTTACTTCTTTTCGGAGTTGCCCAATGCCGTATCAGCACGACAAGAGCTTTACCCGCCGCGAGAAGATCCGCACCCGCATATTTCCCACCAGCGGCGAGTGCAGCGTGGCGGCGGCCAAGGCAATAGCGGAGCTTATCCGCCGGCGCCAGGCGGAGGGGAGAAAGTGCGTGCTTGGCCTTGCCACAGGCTCGACGCCGATAACCCTGTACGCCGAACTTGTCCGCATGCACCGCCAGGAGCAGCTCAGCTTCGCCAACGTGGCGACCTTCAACCTCGACGAGTATTACCCGATGAAGCCGCAGGAGCTTCAGAGCTACCGGCGTTTCATGGCTGAGCATTTGTTCGACCACGTTGACATCGACCCGGCCAACGTTCACATCCCTGACGGCACGATTCCCCCGGAGCAGGTGGCGGAGTATTGCGCCCGGTACGAGCGGGCGATCGCGGAGGCGGGCGGGATCGACCTTCAGCTTCTGGGCATCGGGCGGACCGGGCACATCGGCTTCAACGAGCCTGGCAGCCCGCCGGACAGCCCGACCCGCCTGATCTGGCTGGACCAGCTCACGCGCAACGACGCGGCGGGCGACTTCTTCGGCGAGGCCAACGTGGCGCGGCGAGCCATTACCATGGGCGTCGGCACGATCCTCAAGGCCAGGCGGATACTCATGCTGGCCTTCGGCGAGGGCAAGGCCCGCATCGTCGCCAGCGCCGTCGAGGGGCCTGTCACGCCAACGGTCGCGGCGAGCTTCCTCCAGGACCACCGGGCCGCCGACGTCATGCTGGACCTTGCCGCGGCCGAACAACTGACGCGAGTCAAAAGCCCGTGGGTGCTGGGGACCGTTCCATGGGATCAGCGCACGATCCGCAAAGCGGTCATCTGGCTGGCTTCAAAGACGGGCAAGGCGATCCTGAAGCTCACCGACGAGGACTACAACGAGAACCACCTCCAGGCCCTGCTGGCTGGGCATGGCCCGGCCTACGCGATAAACCTGCTTGTCTTCCGCGGGCTCCAGATGGGCGTGACGGGCTGGCCTGGCGGCAAGCCGCCGGTCAGGAAGCAGCCCGGCGACGTCGACCGCCCCGGCGACGACATCTACCCCAAGCGCGTGCTGGTCTTCAGCCCGCACCCCGACGACGACGTGATCTCGATGGGCGGCACGCTGATCCGCCTGGTCGAGCAGGGCCACGAGGTACACGTTGCCTACCAGACCAGCGGCAACATCGCGGTCTTCGACAGCGACGCGCTGAGCTTCACCGAGTTCGCCACGGAATTCAATCGCTCGTTCGGCATTGACACCAAGCCGCTCATGCGGATCGAGGACCACATCGAGCAGTTCCTCCGCCACAAGAAGCCCGGGCAGATCGACAGCCCGGAGGTCCAGCGGATCAAGACGCTCATCCGCTACGGCGAGGCGCGGGCGGCCGGGCGGCAGTGCGGGCTGGCCGAGCAGAACATCCACTTCCTGGACATGCCATTCTACGAGACCGGGCGCGTGACCAAGAAGCCCCTGAGCCCGCGCGACATCGACATAATCGTCGAGATGCTGGAGAGGGTCCAGCCTCACCAGGTGTACGCGGCGGGCGACCTGTCCGACCCCCACGGCACACACCGCACGTGCCTGGCCGCCGTGCTCCAGGCCATAGGGCGCGTCGGCGACCGGGAGTGGTTCAAGGCGTGCGAGGTCTGGCTGTATCGCGGGGCCTGGCAGGAGTGGGAACCCCACCAGATAGACATGGCCGTGCCGCTCAGCCCGCAGGAGCTGCGCCGTAAGATCGAGGCGATCTTCAAGCACGAATCGCAGAAAGACAAGGCCCTGTTCCCCGGCATAGATCAGCGCGAGTTCTGGCAGCGGGCCGAGCAGAGAAACCGCGACACCGCCAAAACCTACGACAAGCTCGGCCTGGCCGAGTACGAGGCCATCGAGGCCTTCGTCCGCTGGGACGGGCAGATGAACATCGGGTAGAAGAGAAGAGGGACTCATCGCAGAGATCGCAGAGGGCGCAGAGGGCGCAGAGAAGAATTGAAGGGCGCCGGCGCGGCTTCGCGGCCCCCATTCGCCCGCGGTGCCAAGGCCCTTTAGAGTGTGCCATCGGCCTCGTGGCCGCGTGAGAAGCTGACATATGATGAAAATGCCAGACTCAGCCGCCGTGAAGCCGGACGCCGTATTCGAAGTGCGAGTCAAGCACTGCTCCGGCGACTTAGGCCTCAAGCCCCAGAGCAAAGGCACGTTGGCGTTTGAACGCAACGTGGTGGTCTTGTCCGGCAAGGCGCCGATTACCGGATTGCCGTTTCCACTGTGCTCGCGAGCATTCAGCAAGCAGATCCCGCTGTGCGAGGTCATGGACGTGGCGCAGGACGGCGCGAACCTTTCCTTCGACTGCGTGAGAGACGGTGTCACGCGGTCGAGCATCGTCTTGCAGGCCGCAAGCCGGCAGGATGCCTCCGCAATGGTCGCCTTGCTGCCGACACAGACTTCCCCTGAGTTTGTCGAGCAGCAAAGGCAGTACGAGGTGTTTACGACGGCAATCCACGCCGTAACGCCCACTGCGTTTGTCACGCCCACGATCATCGCCCTCAATGTCTTGGTGTTCGTGGCGATGGGCATCGCTGGCCTTGGCTGGTTCGACCCCGACCCCGAACGGATGCTGTCCTGGGGGGCCGATTACTGGCCCCTGACCACCAGCGGGCAATGGTATCGGCTTGTGACCAGCGCGTTTCTCCACTTCGGCGTCATTCATCTGATGATGAATATGTATGCCTTGTTCAGCGTCGGCTTGCTGGCTGAGCGGTTCTACGGCAACCGGTTCTTTGCCGTCATCTACCTCTTCGGCGCCGTCACATCGAGCCTGGCCAGCAGTTGGTGGGATCGGGATGCCGTTTGCGCCGGGGCCTCCGGCGCCATATTCGCGCTGTATGGCGCCATGCTCGCGTACTTGGTCTTCCAGCCAGGTTCGTTTCCCAAGGGCGCGGTCCAGTCCATGATGAAGAGCACATTGTTGTTTGTGGGCTACAACGTCTTCTACGGCTTCACCCATGCCGGAATCAGCAATTCCGCACACCTTGGCGGCCTGGCGGGCGGGGTTGTGATGGGCATTGTCCTTTGCCGTCCGCTGGACTTGACGCGGCGTGCAAGCCAGGCCGTGCCGCGATTGGCCATTGGCGCTGCATTTGGCCTGGCCGTGATCGTCGCCGGGCTGAGCCTTCTGCCCAAATGCGGGTCGAAGAACGCCTTCCTGGCCGAGCGCCAATCTGTCGCCGCGGAAGAGGAGAATGCCGACAACGCCGGCAAGGCCCTGTTTGACCAGGTGCAAGCCGAGAAGCTCAGCGCTGCCGAGTTTATCCGGCGGCTGGATTCAGATGTGCTTGCCAAATGGGAGGCATTATCGAGCCACTTGGCCGCACTCAGTGTATCGGAAGCATCGCCCTCGAAAAGCCTTCAATCGAAGCGCCTTCATGAAATCATGGTGCGATATTGTCAGAGGCGACGGGATGCCTACCTGGCTTTGCGCGACTATTCGCGCACGGGCAACAAACAAAGGTACTGGGACTTTCGAGTGCAGATGACCTTAGCGGACGCGATTGAGGGTGAACGGAGGCTTGCGGCCCAGAGCCAGCCTTGACTTTCGCGGCCAATGGCATGCTTCCCAGGGCTGAAGCATGGCACCACATTCCGTGGCCCTTGAAAGATGGTCCCTGCTACCCTCCGGTCAGTATGCCAAATGCCTCCTGGGCGCTGGGGCAGTTGATGATCGCATCGCGGACGGCCGGGGTTCTTGAGCACCCTCACGGCCGTGGCCAACAGGCGGAGGTACGGCTCGTGCCGGCCCCTGTCCACCACGATCAGAAACAGCACGTGAATCGGCCCGCCATCAGGCGTCCAGCAGATCCAGCAGTTGCATCGGCCTGTCAATCAGCACCTTGGCGCCGTGGGCAATCAGTTCGCCGGCTGGACGATAACCCCACGTGGCGCCCACCGCGAACATCCCAGCCGCCGTGGCCGTCCGCATGTCCGTGTTGGTGTCGCCAACGTACAGGCACTCGACCGGGCTGATGCCCAGCGCGGCGGCGATTGCAATCGCCCCGGCCGGGTCCGGCTTCTTTAGCCCGTCGGCCCCCACGCCGCGCACGGCCGCGAACTGCCATTGCCCCAAGAGCCTGCGCACGATCACCTGCGTGAACTCGTCGGGCTTGTTTGTCAGCACCGCCATCGGCACGCCGCGGCGGTTTAGTTCCGTCAGCAGCTCGGACACGCCGTCGTACGCGCGGGTCTTGACGGACCACCGCTTGGCATACTCCTGGGCAAACCGCCGGCAACAGCCGGCCACCATGGCCTCATCGCCCCGCATCGCCTCCGGCAGCGCACGCAGCACGTAGTTCCGCAGCCCGTCGCCGACATACAGCTTGGCCAGTTCCACGTCATGGCCCGCCGCGCCGACTTCCGCCAACACCACGTCCATCGAGTCCAGCAAATCCTCGATGGTATCCAGCAGCGTCCCGTCGAGGTCGAAAATCACAGCCTTGTACGTCATGGGGTTCCTTCAAAAAAGGAAGGTGGTAGGTAGTAGGAGGTAGGTAGTAGGAAGTAGGAAGTAGGAAGTAGGAAGTAGGGGCAAGATCCCGGGCGACAGCCATCGTCCTCGTCCTCGTTCTCGTCCTCGTCCTCGGCTTTTCGTCTTGTCGAGTGAGCCGAAGGCTCATGTTCCATGTGTCCGTTCTACTGCGAAAGTCCCGGCCAGGCAACGGCGATCCGAATCACCGATCCGCCGGCGGACTTCGTCGGCGAACGGGGCATAGCCTTTGGGGCAGGCTATTTCAAGTCGGGCCTGGTCAATGTGCGAGGCAACGACTGCGTACTTCTCGCCGAGGCCAATCACGCCGCCAAAAATGGCGGCAGCCACGTCCTTAGGATGCTGACCGGAGCCTTCTTTGCCGTCGAGTTTCTCAGGCTGTGGATGCACCGCGGCATGATTCCAGCCCGCAGCCTTGACGGCACTGCCGTCCGCTATGAACCAAGCATCGAAGGCTTCAACCGCTGTGCCAACGGCACATGGCAGTGGAGTATTCCTCTCCGCGGCGCCTCGGCCAACGTGCAGTGCCTGGATTGTTTCCGCTGGGCGCTTTCGGTCGCGATCTATGACATAGACCAGGGCATCAAACCTCTCGCTTGCGGCCCAGCGAATTGCCCAAAGCAATCGTTTCCCATACCCCGAAAGCCCGACGGGTGTTCTGGATCGCAGATTCCGTTGAATGTGGCGTCTCCGGAATCCTGTCGGCCTGGCGAAATAGCGGACACCGTTCGGCTGGCCCAGGAGGCGATGGACCATCTTCGGCAGAGCGGGAAGCCTCTCAGAGTCCAAGGGCCAGGACTCGTTGTCAGCATTGGCGGGCACTGGCCCCAATTCGTGCTCCCCTTCGCCCATCACGAGAACGCGGCGGGCCGTCACTTCTGCCCTCCCAGCTTCAGTTTCGATAGGAAGTCTCCCTCCTCTTCCAAACCCGTCCACATTTCGCCGGTCATGAAGTGCTTTCTCATGTCCTCGACGTCAGGATGATCCGACAGCTTCTTTGCATGCACGGCGCCTTCGGGATCCTTTGAAAACACATAAACATCTTTCGGCTCAATGTGATCCAGCAAGTACGGCGAGTGGGTTGTCAGGATCACCTGGACGCCCTTGTCTTTACTTAGTTGCTTGAGCGTATCTACGATGTCCTTCAAGCTGGCATGGTGAATCCAGTTCTCCGGTTCCTCGACCAAGAGTATATTGGGGCGGGCCGAGATACAACTAAGCGCGATGAACGCCAAGCAGACTATTTGCCCGTCCGATACATCCTCTGCCTCAAGGTCAATATCGTTTTGTTTCCGGAGCTTCAGGAATAAGCGATAGGTGTCCTTTTCGCCGCGTCCGGGCGATTCGGATTCGCCGCGTTGGGGATGTGGGGTCACGTTGACACTGGGCATCATGATGTCTGTATACTCCGGAAATCTCCGGCAGAATTCCCACACTATTCTCTCGAAGACAGGCCTATCTGTGCCAAGAATGTGGTACAGGTATCCGGGGAGTCCATGGCCGTCAATGGTAAGCTTGTTTGTTAGCAACGATGGACACTTGAGCGATTCAGGGGCGAATCGGTAGTATCCCACCCTCCCCACAGTTTCGTCATACCACTGGTCATGTTCTTTTTCGGGGATTGGTCTCTCGCCGACGGCGACAAAGGATCGGAAAACGACGCCGTCTTCAGAGCGTATATGCTGATACGGTTGTGTGGCCCCGCGCCCCTCTCGCCCGTAGATTCGTAACTCTACGCGAAGATTCTCCCGTTTCATCCACGTCCATATCCGGCCCGGCCATATTATTTCATACTCTCGAAACTCTGTGCCCAAGGGGCTCCAGAACTTGCCCGAGTGAAGACTAACCGGCCTTTTGCTTCCGGGACGCAAATCCCCCCCTATCCGAACCGCTTCCAGTAGGCTGGACTTTCCCGACCCGTTTGGTCCGATCAGGACGTTGAATGGGCCGAGCTCGATGTCGAACTCTTTGAAGCACTTGAAGTTTTCGATGTGCATGGACGTTATCATCTGTCGCGTCCTTCTTCGCTGGTTGCCAAACCAAACCGTCCTATCGCATATGTCGAATGTCCTGCAAGGACTCGTGTGCCATGCTTGCGTCTGTACGTTTCCAGCGATCCTTTCCCCAGCCCCGTTCACGGGGCCTGCCTGCAGGCAGGCAGGCTTCGCCCCCGCGATAGCGGGGGTATAGGCCAGGCCTTTTAGGCCTGGTTGGATCATGCGATACTCATTTTTGCCGGTTCTTCCTTCTTTCAGCACGCTTTCAGCGCGCTTACCCGCTCTTCGCCTTTAGGCTAAAGCCCGCCAAAAGCGCGCTGAAAGCGTGCTACACAAAAGCGGCAAACTGTCTCGACAGCCCCAGGGCTAAAAGCCCTGGTCTATACCCGCCTTCGGCGGGCCAAGCCCCGTAAACGGGGCTGAAATCCTGATCGCCAAAAACGTACTACACCACCGCCTATCCCGGCGCGCCGGGGCTGTCGGCCCTGCCGGGCCTGGAAGACCGGTCGGTTCGGGTGGTCATGCAGACGAAACCGGGCGGCGAGGCCGTCGTTGACCGCACCGCCCAGTTTAAGGTTATCGGCGGAAAACCGCAATTCTCTCCAGGCCGCCTCGGGCATAATCGCCCTGCCTAGTCCAGTTCGGTCACCCTCACCCGACTTCGCCTTCCCCGGCGCGCCGGGGTGCCAAGCCCGGCCCTTCCTGCCCCGTTGGGGCGGGCCACTCCCCGCCTGCCCCGTTGGGGTCAAGGGAGAAGGGTTGCAATGCGCACAGATACTTGTCTTCAGATACCGCTCGCTGAAGCGAGCACGTGTTTGGCAGCTTCCATCTGTGGCAAACGCCGCAAGAAGGCGAGAGCATTTGGAGTGCGGTGGCAAGTCCTCCCAGGGACGCCGACACCGCTTTGGCTCGAACACCGGCAGGCTGCCTCGTGCGGGCGCGATCCAAAGCGGCGTCGGCGTCCCGATTCATCGGGACTCTGCCGCCGCACTCCAAATAGTCCAGCCTTCGCCGATGCCTTCTTGACTATTGCGTGTCGTCACGTCCTAGCTACTACTTCCTGACTACTTCTTACTTCCTACTACTTCTTTCTTCTCTCAGTCGATGCTCATGGACAGCAGGAACTCGGCGTTGGTTTTGACCTTGGCCAGTCGGCTCAGCAGCAGTTCCATCGCATCTGTCGGCTGCATGTCGGCCAGGACTTTGCGGAGGCGGTAGATCAGCTTCAATTCGACCGGGTCCAGCAGGAGTTCTTCCTTGCGGGTGCCGGAGCGGCTGATGTCGATTGCCGGCCAGATGCGGCGGTCGACGAGCCGGCGGTCGAGGTGCAGTTCGCTGTTGCCGGTGCCCTTGAACTCCTCGAAGATGACCTCGTCCATTCGGCTGCCGGTGTCAACCAGGGCCGTGCCGATGACCGTCAGCGAGCCGCCTTCCTCGATCTTGCGGGCGGCCCCGAAGAACCGCTTGGGCGACTGCAACGCCGAGGCGTCCACGCCGCCGGTGAGGATCTTGCCCGAGTGCGGCGCCTCGGTGTTGTACGCGCGGGCCAGGCGGGTGATGCTGTCCAGCAGGATCACCACGTCCTTGCCGTACTCGACCATCCGCTTGGCCTTGGCCGAGACCATCTCGGCAATCTGGATATGCCTGCTGGCCGGCTCGTCGAACGTCGAGGAAATGACCTCCGCGGTGGTGTTCCGCTTCATGTCCGTCACTTCCTCAGGCCGCTCGTCGATCAGCAGGATGATGATGTACGCCTTGGGATGATTGTAGGCGATGGCGTTGGCCATCTTCTGGAGCAGCACGGTCTTGCCTGTCCGCGGCGGGGCGACGATCAGCATTCGCTGGCCGAAACCGATCGGCGTAACAAGGTTCACAACACGCATGTTCAACTCTTCGGGCTTGGACTCCAGGAAGATTCGCGTGTTGGGGTGGGTCGGCGTGAGGTCCTCGAAGTTGACCTTGTCGGTAAGCTGGTCGGGCGCCTCGTAGTTGATGGCCTCGACGCGAAGCAGCGCGAAGTACTTCTCGGACTCCTTGGGCGGGCGGATCTGCCCGGCGACGATGTTGCCCTGGCGCAGGCCGAAACGGCGGACCTGGCTGGGCGAGACGTAAATGTCGTCGGGGCTGGGCAGGAAGTCGTAGTCCGGGCTGCGCAGGAAGCCAAAGCCGTCCGGCAGGATCTCCAGCACGCCCTCGCCGTACATCAGGCCGTCCTTCTGGATGCGGCACTTGAGGATGCGGAAGACGAGCTCCTGCTTGCCAAGGCCCGCGTACTCCTCGAGTCCGGACTCCTTGGCCATCTCGTGCAGCTCGGCGACGCTCATCTTCTGGAGGTCGGTGAGGTGCAGGTTGCCGCGCTTCACCCGCTCGTACTTCTGGTGCATCTCCTCGTCGAAGCCGGCGATGGACTCTTCATCGAGCTGCTCCTGGGACTTCGCCTCGGCCTGGGCGGCAGGCTCGGCGGCGGCAGCAGGCTCGGCGGCGGGCTGGGCCTCGGCCTCCGGCTCCGACGCCGCAGGCGCCTCGACCGGGGAATCGCCGTCATCCTCCGGGGCCTGGTCCAGATCGGCCTCGGCCACATTGCCGATCACCTCGTCGGAGATTACCGGGGATCCCTTGCGGTGGTACGCTCGCTTGCCTGTCTTCTTCACGGTTTTCTTGATGGTCTTGGCCATGTCTTGGTGCAGCCTCCAAAGAGTGGTATTGGGCCGGTCATTGTTCGCGCCGTCATCCCGGCCAAGAGCAACACGCCGAGAAGCTAATCCTCTTGGCGAATCCGATGGAGAATCACGCGGACTTGCTCGCGAAGGAATGAAGCGCCGAGCCGATTATCAAGGATATACTCGCACCTGGCGGCCTTGCTGTCCAGCGAAATCTGCAATTTTTCTCGCGCCGCCCACTTTTCATCGCTCCAATGCCTGCTCTGGGCCACGCGACGCCGCCGATCTTCCGCCGGGGCCGAGACGAACACCAGGTGCGTGCAAAGGTCATCCCAGCCGGCCTCGAAGAGCACGGCCGCGTCGAGTACGACGGCCTCGACCGACTCGTCGGCCTGGGCATCGGCGATCGCCCGCTGGATCCGCCGACGAATTCGCGGATGCATGATGGCGTTCAGGGCCTCCAGCTCGGCCGGGCCTCGGAAGACCACATCCGCCAGGGCCTCCCTGGCCACCTGGGCGTCGGGCCCCAGCACCGCATCGCCCCAGCGCCGGCGGATCTCCGCCAGCACATCCGGCTCGCCCAGCAGCTCGTGGCCGATCCTGTCGGCGTCGACAAGCCGGGCCCCAAGGGCCGCGAACTCCCCCGCCGCCGTGCTCTTGCCGGCCCCGACGCCGCCCACAATCCCGATCACCGGCTTGCCGCCGACTCGACGGGTGTTCATCATGGCCACATGGCTCCTCGTCCGGCGGCCCAACAAGATAGGCCGCTGCTCGCGGCGCCACGCTTGCGCCTTGCCAAGCATGCCGCCGGCCGATGATGTTAGCCCATCGCGGCACGACATTCCACCCCCCTCTCGCCGCCGGCCAGCTCGCGGTGTACCCGCACGGGATGCCCGATAAGCACCGCAGTGAGCCCAGGCCCGGCCAGCGATCTCCCGGCTCTGTGGGGAATCTTCCCCCCGGCCGTTGCCCGCAGTGAGCTTAACCACGATTACCGACACCAATTCCCTTGTCTATCAGAAAACCCCCGTTAGAATAATACCTAACATAACCCTAACTATTTCCCACGCACGGAGGCATGTCTGTTCGGGAGAAGGGGAACCCCATGGTCTGCCTCCTCAACAAGCCAGCGCGCGTCTACCGCCCACGCCAGCCTCTGGAGTCCGACTTCCACCGGCTCATCCGAGAACACTTCGACGACTTTCGCGCCCTCTACGCCGAACGCTACGCCCGCACGTTCGGCTTCTGGCGGCCGGTGTTCGACAAGGCCGTCCGCCAGTTCCTCAAGTGTGGCGACCTCCATGAAGGCTTCGCCCGCGTCCGCTGCCCCGACTGCCGCCACGAATTCTTCGTAGCCTTCTCCTGCAAGCAACGCTGCATCTGCCCCAGTTGCAGCCAGAAGCGGACGGTGCTCTTCGGCATCCACGTCGCCGAGGACGTTTGCCTCAACGTGCCCCATCGCCAGTTCGTCTGGACAATCCCCAAACGCATGCGCATCTTCTTTCGCTTCCACCGCAGTCTGCTACACCAACTCCCCAACCCGGCCTGGCAGTCGATTCTGGAGGTCTACCGGGCCGTCCTGGGCGACGATGCCGTCCCCGGCGGCGTCCTGGCCATCCAGACCTTCGGCCAACTCATCCATTTTCACCCCCACATCCACGGCTTGATCACCGACGGGGCCTTCACCCCCGATGGCCGCTTCCTTCCCCTGCCCGCCAACCTCGGCCACGAGCCGTTCCTTCGCCTCTGGGAGGACAAGGTCTTCCGCCTGCTCCTGGACGAGAACAAGATCGACCAGACCCTCGTCGACCAGCTTCGCTCCTGGCGGCACACCGGCTTCAACATCGACCGCAGCGTCTGCCTCCACGCCGGCGACACCGATGGCGTCGAGCGCCTCAGCCAGTACATGGCCCGCAGCCCCTTCAGCCTGGCCCGCATGGTCCGCATCACCGCATCCGGGCAGGTCGTCTACCGGGCCGAAAAAGACCACTGCCAAACATTCCCCGAACCCGCCAGCGAAGACCTCTTCCCCGGCGTCCGGCGGAACTTCCAGATCTTCGAGCCACTGGACTTCCTGGCCGAACTGACCCAGCACATCCCCAACAAGGGCGAGCACCTCATCCGCTACTACGGCCACTACT
>CAYOBS010000055.1:0-15130 GCA_964402305.1 uncultured Planctomycetaceae bacterium
TACTAACTACTACTTCCTTCCTATCTCGCCTCGAGGGCCATTGCCTCGCGTCGCCACGGGCGGAGGATTCCCTTGCTGTCGAGGTAGGCCTCGCAGCGGGTCATCATGCCGGCGTCGTTGGCGTGGCTGTCGAACTGGAGGGTCAGGAACGGCTTGCCGGAGGCCCGCAGGATGAAATGCTTGATGAACGAGTCCGGCCCGCACTTGAAGTTCGTGATGTAGATGATGTGCAGGTTGGGGTGCTCGCCGACCAGTTTGGCGGCGGCGAGCATCTTGTGACCGAGGTTCCAGTACATCGACGAGTTGACGTCCCGCACGTCGTAGTCGTCGAGGTTCAGGAAGTCCTGCGGGATGACGTTCACGCCGTAGTAGTCGCGCAGCTTCTGGCCAACGGAAAGGTTCATGCCGGAGTCGTGGAGGTTGTAGGGCCGGCCCACAAGCACGATGGCGGTCTGGCCGGTTTCGACGATTTGGCCAAGCGCCCTGCTTCCGGCGGCGTAGACCTTGTCCAGGAAGGCGTCCTGCGCGGCAAAGCCCGCGGCGACGGCGTCGGCGACCTGCCTGCGGGAATGGCCCAGTGGCTTGAAGAACGCCGCCAGTTCGCGGGCAGCACATGGGCGTCCCTCGCGGAAGTGCATGGTCGGCGTCCAGAACTTTCCGGCCAGGTGCTTTAACTGGGGCGCCTGGCGGACCACGAAGGGAAGCGTCTGGTTCCACGGGCACAGGTGGCTTTCCGTGTGCATCCAGCGCGTCTCCATCGAGATGATGTTCGGCAGCAGGATGTGGTCCACGCCCTTTGCGGCGAGGTTGGCCACGTGCCCGTGGACGGCGATGATCGGGAAGCACGGCTCAGCCACGACCGAGTCCAGGCTGTCCTGGACGATCTTCTTGTTAGTCGGGTCGCTGAGGACCGTCCGGTAGCCCAGGTGGGCAATCGCGGTCCGCCAGAACGGCAGCATGCCGTAGGCGAACATCGTCAGCGGTATGCCGACCGTCGGCGCGTCGGCGCCAGGCCGCGGCAGGGCCGATTCATCCAGCATAAGCCGCGACCGCAGCG
This sequence comes from uncultured Planctomycetaceae bacterium, assembly GCA_964402305.1. Lineage (GTDB taxonomy): Bacteria > Planctomycetota > Phycisphaerae > SM23-33 > SM23-33 > JAUWQU01. The sequence goes on from CAYOBS010000055.1 coordinate 1,058, forward strand.
CCAGAAGGTCCTCGATAACCGGCTCGCGGGCGGCCTTGGACTGCTTGCGGAACCGCTCCGAGCACTTGTCGCCCCAGTAGGTCTTTTCGCCCTCGACGTTGAATTCCTGGATCTGGCAGGTATTCGAGCAGCCCTTGCACGTGAACTCCCGCAGCGCGTAGTGTACCCGCGAAAGGTCGTACCCGCGGAAGCGGCTGGCGGGCTGTCGCCTCTCGGCCGGCTGGTCGTCGTCGGCGCCGACGGGGATGTACTGGCCGAGGCTCTTGCCGCCGTCGCCCTCGCCGGATGCGTCGCCGCGGCCGGGGCCGAAGAGCATCTTGTCGCGAGCCAGCAGGGCCGCGCCGAGGGCGCCGATCACGCCGTTATACGGCGGGACGACGATCTCCTTGCCGCAGACCGCCGCGAATGCCGCGGCCACCGAATCGTTATACGCCGTGCCGCCCTGGAAGAAGATGCAATCGCCGATCTTCCGCCCGCGGACCACGCGGTTGATGTAGTTGTAGACCACCGAGTACGCCAGGCCCGCCACGAGGTCCGCCTTCTCGGCCCCGCGCTGGAGGTAGCTCGTCACGTCGCGCTCCATGAACACCGTACACCGCTCGCCCAGCCTGACCGGCGCCTGGCTGGAAAGCGCCAACTCGGCGAACTCGTCCTTTATCGCGATCCCAAGCTCCTCGGCCCGCTCCTCGAGGAAGCTGCCCGTCCCGGCCGCGCATGCCTCGTTCATCGTGAAGTCCACCACGATGCCGTCCTGGAGGCTGATGAACTTGGAGTCCTGCCCGCCGATCTCGAAGATCGTGTCCGGCACGCGCCCGCCCAGCAGCTTCTGTCCAACGTACGTCGCGCCGGTCTTGTGGCAGGTGATCTCGTCGTTGACGGTGTCGGCCCCGATAAGCGCGCCGATAAGCTCGCGCCCCGAGCCGGTCGTGCCCGCCCCGCGAATGTTAAGCCGGTCGCCCCAACGGCTCTCGATCTGCTTGAGAGCCTCGCTGACCACCTCGATAGGCCTGCCCAGGGTGCGGGTGTAGATCTCGTCCACCATCCGCCCGTCCTCGTCGATGACCGCCACGTTGGTCGACACGCTGCCGATGTCGATGCCCAGGTACGCGTCGATGCGATCGACCCCGTAGGGCATCTCAAACGGCTCGACCTGGTCGCGAAGCAGCATCACGTTGTCCATAGTCAATGGCGCGGACGTGGGGAACTGCTCGCCGGCGGCGTCGCCGGTGGCGCAAAGCTCGGCCAGGACGGACAGGTCCATCGACCGCCTGGCCTGGGCCGCGACCGCGGCGGCGCCGATTGCCGGCATGTGGGCGCAGCCGGGCGGGATGAACAACTGCGACTCGTCGAGTTCGAATGTCTCCCGAAGCGACCGCACGACGGCGCGGTTGGCGGCAAGCCCGCCGAGAAACACCACCGGCGCCTCGACGTGGTGGCTCCGCACGACGGCAGTGCGAAAGTTCCGGGCAACCGCGTTGCAAAGCCCGCGGAGCACCTCGGCGGGGTTGTAGCCCTTCTGCTGGGCGTGGACCATGTCGCTCTTGGCGAACACGCTGCATCGCCCGGCCACCTGGGCCGCACGCTGGGCACAGAGGCAGATCTCGCCGATGTCCTCGACCGCGTAGCACAGCCGGCCCGCCTGCTGGTCGATGAACGAGCCCGTCCCGGCCGCGCAGTCCCCGTTGGTGGCGTAGTCGACGATCCCGTAGCTGCCGTCGGCGCCGTCGGCCAGACGCAGGTACTTGGACGTCTCGCCGCCCATCTCGAAGACCGTGCGGACCTTCACGCCCGCGGTTGCCAGGCCGGAAGCGATGGCCTTGAACTCGTTGATCGTCAACGCCCCGATCCGGTCGGCCAGAACCTTCGCGCCGCTGCCGGTCAGGCACAGGCCGTCCACCCCACACGAGCCGATCGCCCCCAGGATGTCCTGGAGCATTTTTGCCCCGGCCGCAACGGGCTGGCCGCGCGTGCGGCGATACTCGCTGATCCACACCTGCCCCAAGGCCGCGGGGGCGGTTGTGATCGCCTCGAACTTGCCATCGCTGTCGGCAAGCTTTGCGCCGCGATCTGTGCAGATCACGGCCGCGGTCACGCTGACCGCGCCGATATCGACTCCCACGTACCAAGCCATAAGTCCAAGCTCCCATCGGCCCGAAGGCATGGGCCCGTCGCGCAGGTTCTTGCCGTCTGGTTTCGGCGCCGCCTCAGCGGGAAGGCCCCACGGATTTCCCTCCCGGGGCAGACATTCCCACGTGCCCGCCGGCCAGGGCCAGGTGGGCCTCGTGCCAGGCGCGCCGCATCCTCTTTTTCAGCCGTGAGAGTATACAACTACCGGCCTGGAAAGCCTATGAAAATCCCCCTGACGGCCCCCCAAAGGATTCATCGCGGATGTCGCGGAGGAAAAGCGGAGAGAAGAAGAAGCGAGATGGGGACCCAAGGTCCGCGTTGAGACTTCTTCTTCGGTTCACCACCGGCTGACCATTTTGCACAGGGCGGCGCAGCAGAGGCCCAGGTACGTGCCGACGATGCCTCCCAGGACCGCCAGGAGCAAACCCACGGGTGCGAGGCCGGGCTGGTAGACCTCCGCCACCACCGGCGCCGAGGCCGGGCCGCCGATGTTGGCCTGGCTGGCCGTGGCGAGAAGCGCCAGCGGCGCGCGCAGCAGCCGCCCTGCCGCCAGCAGGAAAAGCCCGTGGATGATCACCCACACCAGCCCGGCAAGGACCATCACCGGCGCGGCGGCAAGGCTGCCCAGGTTCGCCCTCGATCCGATGGCCGCCAGCACGAGGTACAGCAGAGCGTAGCCCACGGTTGACGCCCCGAACCGCTCCAGGCGGCGCACAGGCGTCATGGACAACGCCAGGCCGATCGTCGAGGCAAGAATGATCGCCCAGGTGGCGGGGCTTATCATCCCCTCCATGATCGTGCCCTCCATTTTCGGCATCGCCGTCGACGCCCGGACCGCGACGGCGCAAGCGCCCGCGGCGATGCTGAACATGAGCACGACGTGCCGCAAGGTGATGGGGTGACTGGCGCCGGGCCCCGCGGCGGCGGCACGGCGGCGCAGCTCATCCAGTATGCCCATGCGCGAGTGGTTCCAGCGGTCGAACCTCTCCTGCCGGCCGGCAAGCAGAATGAGCATGGCCATCCACAAGTAGGCCACGATGGTGTCGACGACGATCATCATGTTCAGGATCGAGTTGGGCGTATTGATGCCCGCGGCCACCGCGATCATGTTGGCGCTGCCGCCAATCCACGAGCCCGACAAGGCCCCGATGCCCTTCCACATGTCCGCCGGCAGCCAGTGCCCGAAGATCAGCAGCACCACCGGCCCGCCGACAATCACGCCCATCGCCCCGGCTGCCATAACCGCAAGGGCCACCGCGCCAAGGCGATAAATGGCCCGCATGTTCACGTTGATCAGCAGCAGCACGAGGCAGGCCGGCAGGCAGTACGTCACGATGGCGTCCTGAACGGGCGTGATGACCTCGCCGGCAGAGTTGTGCCGCATCTCGAACAGACCGGCCGTGTTGGCCAGCATCGGCAGGAAGTACACCCAGAACATGAACGGCACGTACTTGAACAGCCAGCCCAGGCGCGGCATCGCCGCCGCGTACAACGCGAGGCCCTCGATCACCAGAAGCACCGCGATAATCCCAAGCGGGTCTTTGATCATCGCTCACCCTCGGTTGAGCCCCGCGCCGGCCCGTCAATCAGGTATTGCCGCCCGGCAATAGCGATGTCGCCATACCGCCTCGCGCCAAACAGTAAGTGCGCCGCGTCGAGGTCAACGTAATCGAACGCCGCCGTCCCGGCCGCCATGTATATCCCCGCGGACAGGCCGACCATCGTCTCGGTCATGCAGCCTATCATCAGCTTTAACCCGCCCGCGCGGGCGCATTTCAATATGGCGGCCGACTCGGCGATGCCGCTCTTGGCGATCTTGATGTTCACTCCATCGCCAAGCCGCTCGTCGATGACCCGCCGGCAGGCCTCGGCGTCAAAGACGGTCTCATCGAGTATCACCGGCACGGGCGAGCAGCCCGCGATCGTGCGCAGTCCCGTGAAGTCGTCGGCGGGCAGGGGCTGCTCGAAGAGCTCGATGTCGATCTTCGCCCGCCGGAGCCCGTCGAGCATCCGGCGGTACGAGCCGGCGTTGTAGCCCTGGTTGCCGTCAAGGCGGATGACGTAACCTTCCGTCAGCCGCTCCAAATGCTCTCGCACGGCCTTTACGAAGGCGATATCCGCCTCGACGTCGCCGGTAACCTTCACCTTGTAGCGCCTGAAGCCTATTTTCGCGGCCCGCTTCATCCATCGCGACAGGACTTGCGGGTCGGGGCTGAAGGCGACGGTGATGTCGGTCTCGACGCTTGCCGATTGGGCGGACCAGTAGGCCGGCTCGCTGTCGCCCATGTCAGCCAACTCGGCGCGGAACAGGGCCACCTCCAGGCCGGAGCGGGTCATGTGAAACATGCCGAAGCGTTTCCGCAGCCCAGCCAGGTGAGCCGGGTAGTCGTCGATGGGCGCCCCTGCCAGAACCCGGCGGGCGTCGGCAAGGACGGCCTTGATGGCGTCCGGCGTCTCGTGAGGCAGCACGAAGCTCGTGGGCGCCTCGCCGACTCCCATTGCGCCGCCGGCGAGCGTCACCTCCACGAGCACGCTGGTGGCAACCGACTTGCTGCCCAGCGACGTGCGGAACGGCGTCCGCAGCGGCCTGACCATCTTCCAGAAACGGATTCTCTCGATGCGGCTCATCGGTCGCCCCCCTTTACCCTGAGCCTGTCGAACGCGCTTGGCCTGAGCCTGTCGAACGGGCTGCCATCAAGCAGGACCATCACTTCGATCGCGCGGAGCAGGTCGGCCTCCGGCAGGAGGATATTCGGAAGTTCCGCCCCCGGGGCAAGCGTGGTGATACAGCACCGGCCTATCAACTTGTAGCCTTCGTTGCCGCCCGGATTGCGGACCTTCACGCCCCATGTGTTGTGCATGATCAGCGCCTTGCCGTCTCGCTGGCCGAGGTAAAGCATGATATGCCCCGGCGCGCCAAGAAGCGTGAGCATCGGTACGCCGTCGCGAAGGATCAGCCGCTCCCTGGCCTGGCCCGACATGCCGCCCAGCGGGATGACCTTGCCCGCCCGCGCCTGCTCGGAGCTGTTTCGCGGCAGGTACAGGCCCAGCGGCGCGAAGAGGTCGCGAGTCATGGCCGAGCAATCGCGCTGCTCGTAAAGCCCGCCCCAGCCGTAGTTCTGCCCGAGCATCCGGTCGGCCAGGTCCGCCAGCCTGGCCGTGGTGGCCGGCACGGGGAACATCTCCGCCTGGGGCGGCTCGAGCCGCACGCGCAGGGCCTTGGCCAGGCCGTCCGGCATTCGCGCCGCGGCCAGAACCTCCAGGCCCGCCGCGGGCTTGGCGCCGTCGCCGCCGCCTGCCCCTACCGAGTCGGGCGGGTCGGCAAGCGGCAGCACCGCGCCGATGTGCTCGGTGGCGATGAATGCACCATCCGACCCGCGAAGGCTCACGCCGTCGCGAACGATCGCCGCCAGCGGATGCCTCCGCCAGGCATCCACCATGGCGTCGTCCACAAAGGCGACGTCGGCGGCGGGAACCCACCCGGCCGAGAAGCACGACTTCGCCCACACCCACGCCCCGCTTCTGGATATATGCGCGACGAGGATGGGCGTGTTTGCCCACACAGCCGACTCCTGGAGCCGGTCGAACGGATAGCCGATGCCCTTGCCGGGCGGCAGGAACGCCGGTTCGGCTGTCGGCAATTGGCGGAAGGACGTGTTGCGGACGGTAATAGCGCGCCGCCGGCAGTTGGGGTAGTCCTGCCCGTTCGCCTCCCGCGTTAGTGCCACGGACCACCCGGCCGGGCGAGGCAGAAGATTTTCGCCGACGGTGTCGTTGGGCCAATGGCGGAATATCCTCAGGACCTCATTGGCCGGGTCGACTGAGAAGGAGGCCAACCCGCCCGGCGACGGGGTGTCCGGCCACCACGGCGAGAGGATTGTTTGGCGGTATTCGTCGGCGAGCCGGGTTTGCACGTCAGGGGCGATGAGCGGGCGATCGGCAAAGCCCGGCCCAAGCGCGGCGCGGCAGTTTTGGGGGATTTCGCGGAGGTCGGCAATGGGCAGCGTCGAGTCCCCGACGCCGCAGCCCGCAAGTGCCGCCAGCGCCAACAGGACAAACGCGGAAAGCGGATAAGAACCAGTCATGGCGCGCTTCATAATAACCGTCGCCGGCTCAACGGCAGCGGAAAAAGCGGCATCTCGCGCCGGATCGGGCGGGGCGGGGAGAGGATGTGGCAAGGTGCTTGCCTGTCGCGCGGGCGCGGCTCTAATATAGGCCGTGCAGGCCGGGCGGCCTTGCGGCCTTTATGCGAAATGGGCATGTCGGCCCGGGCCAATTGCGAGAAGGGACATGGCCATGGCTCAATACTTCGTCCAGGGCAGTGACAATGTGACGTACGGGCCGGTCGACGAGGCCGGGCTGGTTCAGTGGGCTCGCCAGGGGCGGCTGGTGAGCGGAACACCCATCCGCTGCGGGGCGGCGGGGCCGGTCGTCCTGGCCGGGTCGCTGCCCTTCATGGCCGCTGCGCTGGCCCCGGCCGGGGCCATTGCGCCGGGCGGGTACTACGATCCGTACAACCAGATCGTGCCACCCAACACCATGGCGGCCAGAATGCACCGGCTGGAGATGTTCAGCGTGGCGGGCATGGTGCTGCTTAGCATCGTGACCTTTGGCATCTTCCCGTTGATCTGGCTGGGCCTGATGCATGACAAGATGCCGCGGACCCGCCTGGACGATCCCTCGGCCGGCAAGGCCATCGGGTTCATGTTCATCCCGTTTTTCAATTTCTACTGGCAGTTCTTCAATTACCTGCGGCTTTGCGACCGCATCAACGATCAGCGGACAATGCGCGGGCTGGCGCCGAGCGCCCCTCGCGGCCTGGCGATGGCGTCATGCATCCTCATGCTCATTCCCTATGTGAACTTCCTGGTGGGGTACTTGATCATCCAGCCCATTTTCGTGGGTATGCTTCAAGCCAGCGTCAACGAGCTGGTGCTGGTCACCGCCCGGCAGGTGCAGCCGGCGCGCGCGGCGTGATAAGAAGAACGGATTACCACAGAGACACAGAGGCACAGAGGTCGAGAAGAAGAAACCAGGCAAAGATAAACGCTGATAAACGCAGATAAGGCATTCTTTATCTGCGTTTATCAGCGTTTATCTTTGCTAAGTTGTTCTTCTTTTGCCCTCTGCGCCTCTGTGCCTCTGCGGTAACCTGCCTGCCGGCAGGCAGGTCCGCTTCTTCTTTTTCTTGCCGCCTATTTCTGGAGCAGCTTTGTCTGCTCGTGGTAGTCGTAGAAGGCCTCGTAGTTCTTGCGGAGGTATCCGCCGGCGACGACTCGGACGCCGTTGAGGACTATGCCGATGATATGCATTCCGCCTCGCGAGAGCATTTCCTGGCTTCGCTGGACGATGCCGTAGGTGTTGGCCCCGGCCCGGACGACCATGACGATCCCATCGACCAGGCTGCCCAGCGCCATCGAGTCGGTCACCACCAGGCACGGGGCGCCGTCGAAGATGACCTGGTCGTACTGGCCGACCATTTCCGCAAGGACGGTGCGCATCTGCTCGGAGCCAAGCAGTTCGCCCGGGTTGGGCGGCAAGGGCCCGGATGCCATCACGCTGAAGTTGGGCTCGATCTCCAGAGTCATGTCCCGCCACGCGGCCTGGCCGACCAGGGCCGAACTGAGCCCGCCTTCCGGGCAGGCCGAGAAGAGACCGCGGACCGCGGGCAGGCGGAAGTTGGCGTCCACGACCAGCACCTTCCTGCCGGCCCGTGCGATGGAGGCGGCCAGGTTCAGCGCGACGGTGGTTCGGCCGTCCGCGGGCTGGGGGCTGGTGATCAGCAGGCTGCGGCGCTGACTGGCCGGGCCGCTGAATTGCAGGCACGTGCGGATCTGGCGGAAGGCCTCGCTGATCAGGCTGTTTGGGTGCGAGGCGAAGGCCACGCGAAGGTCCGCGATGTTCTCCTCGACGTCGTCGTGGTGAGGAACCATGCCCAGCAGCGGCAGATCGATGCGCCGAACAATATCGGACGGACCCTTGATCGACGTGTCGACGAACTCCAGCAGGAACGCCAGGCCCAGGCCCACGATCAGGCCGAGCAGGACCCCCAAGGGGATCATGATCTGCCAGCGGGGCATCGACGGCTCGAGCGGCGTGTATGCCAACTGCATCACTTCCAGCGGGGCGTTGCCCAGAAGGAGAATCCGCAGGTCGACAAGCCGGCTGTCGATCCGGTCGACCTGATCGGTGAGGGTCCTGTCCTGCTCTTCCAACTGGGCATAGGCGCTTAGAGTCGCCCGCTGGTCGCGAACGCTTACGTCGATCAGGCGATACTTCTGACGCATCTCGGTAAGCCGGCCCAGTATGAGGGCCTTGCTGGCCTCGGTATTGGCCACGATGGCATTGACCTGGGCCTGAAGGAGCACTTGCCGCCTGGCATCGGCTTCCTTCTGCATGCTCTCAATGCTGCCGACGTATTCGATGTACTTCTGGCTTTGCGGCCCGTACTTCCTTTCCATCGACGGCTGCCGGGCTTTCATGTTCAACAAGGCCGACTCAAGCGCGCGAATCGACGGGTCCATGTCCATTGCTTGAAGCACGGCCGGGAGCTTGGCGATATCTCCGCTGCGGACCTGCTCGCGGAGAAGCTGGAGCTGCTGGTCCGCCTGGGCGAACTCGAGTTCCAGGACCGAAACCTGCTGCGCGATCATGTTGAGTTCCATGGTCCGCACATTGGTCTGGCTGGTCAAGTCGGGGACATCGGCCTCCCTCATGAGCTTTGCCTTGTCGGCCCGGATGCGGTCCCGCGTGTCGGCCAGGCTGGTTCGCTCCTGGCGGAGTTGGCGGATCTGGTCCTGCTTGCCGCGGTTGGCGATCTCCGAGCTTCGTTCGCGGGCGGCGTTGGCGACGGCGTTGACGATATCGGGCAACTCGTTTTTGTTGGTGCCCGTGGCCGAGATGCGAATCAGGGCGCTGGAGGCGATCGGCGAGATGTTGACGGTATCCTGGAGCCGCCGCAGGGCGTCGTCCGGGCTCTTCGTGAGCCATTTGGTGGCGCGGACCTCCGGGGTGGCCAGGGCGGTCTGGAGCACCGGTTCGCTGCCGGCCAGGCTGGCGTACTTGACGGCCAGGGTCTCAAGCACTTCCCTCCCCATGTAGCCCTGTTGCGGCGTGACGGCCGAGGTGGCCTCCGGGCGGACTTCCAGCAGCGCCGCCGAGGTGAACAGCGGCGCGTACATCAGCCAGAGCACCGTCGCGCCGACAGCCAACCCCACGCAGATCAGTTCGGCAAGGATGATCAGCCACTTGCGCTTGCGCAAGATGCGGAGTATGTCCCGGCCGCTGAGGCCCGAGTCGGGCTGACGGCCTTCGGCCTGGCCAGGCCGCCCGGGAACCCTGCCGGGTCCGAGACGTACGATCTGCGGGGCAATCTCTCTGGTTTGTATGACGCTCATTTACCACTACCTCGCTCAAGCTTCTGACTGACCCGCTCCAGAGCCGTTTTCAGGACTCCGTAGAGAGGGTCGCCAGATTTGTCCTTTATCATTTCTATGCCTTGCTGGTACTGCTTTTTCGCATCGTCCGGACGGTTAAGCTGCTCATAAACCCAGCCAAGGTGATATCGGCTTACCGTGAGCGGGATCTCCAGTTGGACCGCCCGCAGAAGGATCGGCTCGGCCTCGGCCAGGCTGTTGAGCTTCGCCAGCGTCCAGCCGTACGTGTCCAGAACCTTGGCGTCGTTGGGAGCCGTCCGCGCCGCCTGCTCGGCGAACGGAAGGCCCTTCTTGGGCTCGTTCAGGTCGTTGGTGTACAGGTACGCAAGGTTGTTGGCGACCTGGACGTCCCGGGGCTGGTTGCTTATGGCCGCCAGGTAGGCCTGCTCACAGTCCTTGAATTTGTTTACCTGGTAGTATACCGAGCCGAGGTGGCGATTGGCCAGGTATTTGGCCTCGGGCTCCTTCGCCAAATCGCGCGCCTGGGTGAGGTTCTTGACGGCCTCGTCAAGTTTTTTATTCTCGGAGTACATGAGGCCCAGCATCAGGTGCCCCCGCCAGCCCTTCAGCCCGCCCTCCATCCACTGGCGGAACTTGCTTATGGCGCCGTCAGTGCCGTAGGCCGCTTGCATCTGCTGTGCCTCAAGGAGCACCAACTGAGGCTGCAGCGCGTTTAGCGAGGCCAGGAAGAGCTGGTCCGCCTCGTCGAGCCGGTTGAGCTTGACCATCGCCCCGGCCCGGATCGCGCCGACCCACCCGGCGAAGTCCTTGTTCTGCATGTAAGGCTCGCTAAGCTTGAGAACCTGGTTGTACTGCTTGGCCTCCACAAGACTCATCAGGTACGGCTGCAAGTATTCCGGGGAATTGGGCGCCAGGCGGACCGCCTCGGCCAGGGCGGCAAGCATGTTGGGAACGTTGTCCCGTAGCTTCCACATCTGGGCCTCCCGCATAAGAAAGACGGGGTTGGAGGGCATCGCCTTCTTGGCCTCGGCCAGCAATTTCTCAAGCTCCTGCCACTTCTGGCGGTTCATGTATATCGTCGCGAGCCGGTCTATGGCGGGAGCGTAATCCGGCCGGTCGTTGTGGATTTCGCGGTAGACAAGTTCGGCGCTGTCTTCCTCCCGCAGCGCCTCGAACACCGCGCCGAGCTGCATGGACACATCAATGCGATTGGTCAGTCGCTTGGCCTCCATGAGGTCGGCCTTGGCCCTGGCGTTCTCGCCCTTTACCAGGTACACTTGGGCGCGGTAGATCAGCGGCTCGGCATAGGCCGGGTTGTCCTGGATGGCCTGGAAGAACAGCCGAAGCGCCTCGTCGAGGTTGCCCTTTCGCATAGCCAGCATTCCGCTGAGGGTTACGCCGGCGGCGTCCCGCGGGTCTGCCCGCAGGAGCCCTTCAAGCTGCTTTCCGGCGGATGCGTACTCCCCGGCCTCGATGCCGTAGCGGATAAGTTCCTTGACGCCGCCGATGTCCTCGGGTCGCACGCGGACATAGGCGGTCATTGCATTGGCGGCATCGCTCCACTTGTTCTGCGAGGCCCAGAACCTTGCCAGGCCCAGGTGCCCGCGGGGGTCCTTGGGATCGGCGGTAATGGCGGTTTCCAGGAAGCTCCGGGCCCGGTCCGGCTCGGTGCGAGTCAGAAGCTCCGCGTACAGCACCCGCACGCCGACGGAGTCCGCCAATTCGCCGAGCATGGGCTCGATGATCCGTTCGATGTCCTTGGGGCGGTCCCGGCGCTGATAGAAGCCGCACAGCACTTGGGCGCCCATGAGCTTGTTGTCCGTCTTCTGGGAAAACGTGACGTACATCTTCTCGGCGTCGTCAAAGCGGCTGACGCGCTCGTAAAGCATGCCGAGACTGACGATGTTGCGCAGGTCGCCGGGGCTCTGCCTGAGCATCCTCTCGCGCTGCTGGACGAGCTCCTGCGGGCTGGTGGTCTCCTGCTCGATCTCCATTCTGCGTTCGCGGATATAGGGGTCGTTGGGAACCAGCCGGTATGCCATGGCCACGTACGAGCGGTGCTCGCTTTCCTTGTTCAGGCCCGACGTCGACGTCACCGCCGACAAGCCCACCAGCGCGGGCGGATAGCCCGGGTCGTTGTCATAGACGATCTTGAACGACCCGTATGCCTGCTCGTAGAACCGCTTCCGCAGGTAGGCCTGGCCCAGCAGACAGCGGGCGTCCTTGCGGTTGGGGTCATCCTTGAGGATCTCCAGGCCCGTGGCAATGACCGCGTCGAAGTCCTTGCGGGCCGTGGCGACGCGCATCCGGTACAGCCGGCCGTTGCAGCCGTCGAGGTTGGCCTTGCCGGCCCGCGCGACGCAGTCATCGGCCTTTTTCCAGTCGTTATTGGCGATGGCGTGCTCCAGCAGCCGCTCGACGACGCCGATGTTGTCCGGGTCGGCCTTGGAGGCCTCGTCGAGGAACTTGAGGCAATCGGCCTGCTTGTCCTTGCCGAACGACGCCGCCACCGCGTACTTTTCCAGCTCCTTCTGCGGCGATGGGTATTCATCGGCGATGCCCAGCAGGATCTTGTACTGAGTGTTGGGGTCCGTTTCGCGCAGCAGCTTTTTGCGGGCCACCAGCGTCTTGTCGTCCGGTCGGGCCTTGATGGCGTCATCGACGAGTTTCTCGGCCTCGTCGAGCTTCCCGGCCGCCCGATACATCCCGAAGAGGCGCGAGAAGACGTTCTTGTCGTCGGGGGAAGTGGCCTTGAGCTGCTGGACGTACTTGATGGCGTCGTCAGTCCGGCCGTCCAGCCACATGCCGACGGCGCGTTCCAGAAGCAGGCCCATTGTCCGCTGGTCGGGCTTGATGCCGGGCGGAAGGGTCGGTTCCTCCCCGCGGACAGACATCAGGATCGTCTTGGTGTTAATCGCCTCGGGGTTGTTGGGGTCCAGTTGCAGGACCCTGGCGACCACCCGCTCGGCCTTCTCGAAGTCGCGGTAGCGGACCAGCAGCCTGGCTTTGGCCATCAGGGCCGAAACGTTGCCCTCCTGGCCCTGTATGCGAAGCAGCTTGTCGAGAATGGCCTCGGCCTTGCCCGGCAGGTTCTTCTGGAGGTAGATGTTGATCAGCAGGTTGGCGACCTTCAGGTCGAACCCGCGGGCGTTGTTGTAGGCGTCCTCAAGGTCCTTTTCGGCCTGGTTAACCCGGCCCTCCGCCATGGCCATCCGCCCGGTCAGGCGGGAGAACATCGGCCCGGAGAACTTGGAGGCCGCCAGCCTGGGATAGCACTCGTTGACCTGCCCCAGCAGCTTTCGGCGCTGGGGATCGTTGGGATCCTGGCTGCCGGCTTCGACCATGTCCAGCAGGACGTTGGCCTTGAGGTACAGAAGCTCGGTCTTTCCCGCGGCTTCGCCTTGGCCCTTGCCTGCCGGCTGAGTCGCCGGGGCCTTTTCCAGGGCCGACAGGCCCTGCTCCAGCACAGCCAGAGCATCCTCATGCTTCTGCGCGGAGCCAAGGACTGACGCCTTGCCCACATAGGCCCGTATGTCCAGGGGAGCAGCCTGGATGGTCTTGTCCAGAACCTCCATGACCTTCGGCCTGTCGTTATTGGCCGAATAGTAGTCCGCCAGGGCAAGGTTGCCCAGCACGGGGTCTTTCTCGACGGCCAGATCAAGTTGCTTGAGGGCGTCGTCGGGGCGCTTCTGCCTTCTCAGGAATCCGGCATAGTTGACCATCAGGCCGGCGTCGTCGGGGTTTGTCTCGATAGCCTTCTGGAAGGCCTTTTCGATCTGGCCCTCGTTGCCCGGCAGGCGATCGAGGTAGCTGACCAGCCCCAGCCAGTAGCGAGGTTCCTTGGGCTTGATCTTGAGGGTCTTGTTGAAGTCGTCCAGGGCCTCCTCTTTCAAAATGCCGGGGGACGCCGGATCCATCAGTTCCGCCTTGGCTGAGCCGCGGCGGAAGTAGGCCTCGGCGTCGTCAGGCTGGAGTTTGATCAGCGCGTCGGCTTCCTTTATGAAAGCGCGCCAGTCCTGCCCCTGCCCGCCCCTGGAGCGCGTGTTGAGGTTCCAGTAGACGTCGGCCAGGAACTGCTGGGCGGGAACATGCCTGGCATCCATCAGAAGCGCCTTGCGGGCCAGGGCTATCGACGCGCCGAACCGCTCCCGGCGCTGGGTCTCGGTCAGGCCCTTGCCGGCCAGGGCCCAGTCGTAATCGAACTTTGAGATTTCCGTGTAGACCTCGGCCATCTGGGGCGACTTGGCGGAGGCCCCCGCCGCCAGCGCCGCCCTGAACGCCTTGTCGGCTTCCTCGCGATTGCCTTCCTCCAGGCACTTGCGCCCTTGCTCCATCAGCGCGGATGGATCCTTGGGGAACAGGCGGTTGAACAACCCGCCGCCGCCGGACTTGCCGCCGCGCACCCAATCTATTCCCAGCGTCACGCCCAGGGCGATCACCAGAACCCCTATGCAGCCCAGCAGAATCACCACACGCTTATTAAGTTTTTTCCGTTTCTTTGCCATCGAATGTCGACCTGATATCAGGAACCTAAGAACCTGCCTTCTCG
>CAYOBS010000056.1:0-14954 GCA_964402305.1 uncultured Planctomycetaceae bacterium
CGCGTCACCATCGCGAGCACGTCGAGGGGGACTACCGCAATCCCCCGCCCGCCGGCATCTACGAGCATAGGCATCGCCGCGCGGAGGATTCCTTGCGTTTCGACCCCGTGACGCTCCGCCCCGATGACCGGCGGATCGTCTGCCTGGCAATGGCGAGCACGCTCCTGGCCTACGGCGCGGAACTCATCGAGATGTCCGTCGGCGGGCAGCATTTTCACGCCCTGTGCCGCTTCCCTCTGGAACTGCCGCCCAGCCCCGATGGCACCCGGCGCCCCATGCCGCACAATCTCCTGGCGGACGGGCGCGATCCTATCGGCCGCCACATCCTCGGCCGGGCCAAGCGGGCCGCGTCCGTGGCGATGCTGCGCATCGGCCCAAAGACGAAAAAACCCGAAGGCCGCCCGCTGTGGGCCAAACGCACGAAGTTCGAGCCCATCCGCGACCGACAGCACCAACTAAACGTCGTGGCCTACATCCGCGACCACGCCTCCGACGGCGCCGCGATCTGGTCCCGGCTCCGGGAGCAATGAAGCAGCCGCAGTCGCCCAACCTGCCCCGTTGGGGGCGGGCTCCGCAAAAGCTGCCTCCCGCCCGTGCCGACCACCGTGTAACGCCGTACGCCTGAGGCGGAATGTTCAATGCTCAATGTTCAATGCTCAAGGCCAAACGCTGGTGGGGTACGTAGTCCCGAATGATCGGGTGCCCGCGTAATCAGTGTGCTGTATGCATTGAACATTGAATATTGAGCATTGAACATTCCGCGAGGGTTCACCCTCGCGGGTGGAACTGCCGGTGGACGCTCTTTAGCCGCTCGGCGTCGACGTGGGTGTAGATTTGGGTGGTGGATATGTCGGCGTGGCCCAGCATTTCCTGCACGCTTCGCAGGTTGGCCCCGTGGGCCAGCAGGTGCGTGGCAAAGGCATGCCGCAGGGTGTGCGGCGTGACCTTGCCGCGCACGGCCGCACGCCGGACGTACTTGCGTACGGTGCGATACACGTCCTCGCGTGCCAGCGGCTTGCCGGTCCGCGAAAGCAGCAGCCGGCCGGTCGCGTCGGCGGTTGCCGAGGCGCGGTCGGTCTGGATGTACTGTCGCACGGCATCGAGCGCAGCCTCGGCGGCAGGCACGATTCGTTCCTTGCCGCCCTTGCCCATCACGCGGACGATCCCAAGGTTGAAGTTCACATCACGCACGTTCAGGCCGGCCAACTCGCTGGCGCGCATGCCGGTGGCGTACAGAAGCGTCAGTATTGCCCGGTCGCGAAGGGCGTGGGCGTCTTGCTCGTCGCTTGGGGCCGAGAGGATGCGCCGCACGTGCTCATCGCCAAGCACGGCCGGGAGGCGGCTCCACTTCTTGGGCGGGACAACCACGGCGGACACGTCGCGAGCCAGTGTGCGGTTGACCACGAGATATCGGCAGAAGGTTCTGACGGCCGCCAGTGCCCGGCCGGTGGAGCTGGCGGACAGGCCTTCGTCGTGGCATCGGCGCAGGAAGCGCTCGACATCTGTGGTGGTCAGTTTTGCGAGGTCGCCGGCGCTTTCGCCCAGGCCGCTGATAAAGCGGCACAGGTCCCGTCTGTACGCGAGGCGCGTGTTGAGCGCCAGCCCGCACTCGACCTGGAGGTAGTCGAGGAAGGCCCGCAAATGCCGACGGGACTCACCAGGCAACGAGGACGCCGGCGGCAGCGGTTGTTTCCTGGTACTGGCAGACATGATCGAGCATTTCGTCAACTGTCTTTTGGTAGATGGGGCACTGCTCGTACCGGTCTGCGCAGTGGGCAAAGGCCCTGGAAATGTTCGCCAGTGTCAGATGGGTCGCACACCGGGCGTCGGACTTGTCAAGCATCGGGCACACGGTATCGTCTCCTGTTATGGCGGCCCGTACACCGGCTCCGCTACCGGAGTCCTATATCGTCGCATGCCCGCTTTCCGCTTGAGAGATTCACCCGGCTACTTCGTTTTCAACGTATCCTGTAGAGCTTGTAATGCCTGCCCCAGTCGCCGGACTCGACGGCCTGCAGCGGTTCCGGCTTGGCCGGCGCCGCCTGCGCGCGGAGCAGCACGTACCATTCACTCACGCCCGCCAGGGCCGGCTCCTGGCGGATCAAGTCCGTCACGAAGCCCGCCACCGCCTTGGGGTCGGTCGTCCCGGCCGGGGGACCAAGCAACTCCTCCTGCCGCCGGTAACGGTCGAGCCACTCGCCCAGCCGCCACGGGGCGAGATAGTAAAGGTATCGCATGTCGTTCGGCGCGGCGACGATTGGCCGACGCGCCATGATCCTGAACTCGCCGCGGTCGGTGACGTACATGGAGCCGGGCCTTTCGCCCGCGAAGTCCGCGATGGCCGCCAACTCGCGGTGGCGGTCCTCCTGCTCGCGGTGCCGCAAAACGTAGTTGGGCTTGTCTTCCTCGCTGAGGAAGGATGTGCTGAGTTCGGACAGGCGCCATCGGGCGATGCGAAGGTTGTCCGAAGGGATCATCCATGCCGCCAGCAGTGCCGCCAAGGCCCATCGCAGAAGCGCCCGGTGGGTTCGCAGCAGGCGGAATAGGTTCGTGACGGCCTGGCCCAGCAGAACGTAGAGCGGCAGCATGAGAAGCACCGAGGCCTGGACGAAGTCGATCACGGGCGGGGCCGTGCCAAGCCTGTATCCGATGAGCTGGCTGGCGCCGTGAAGCCCCAGCGACACCGCCGCGCTGCCGATGATCAGCCCCAGCCACAGCCGCACGTTCTGCGTGATGTAACGCTCGATCTTAACCAGCACCGCGACGGCTGGAATGCCCAGCACGAGCACGCCCGCCAGGACGCGCCAGTCCAGCAGGCTCTTGAGCAGTTCGGGGTAGAACACCGTCAGTTCGCCGACGCGGAGGGCCTCGAATAAAGTTCCCGCCGGCGGCCAGGCGTGGCCGGCGGTCATCCGCTCACGCAGACCGAAGTAGTACCACACGTAGGGCAGCGCCGCGATCAACGCCGCCGCCCCCGCCGCCAGTGCCACCGGCAAACAACGCCATGTGAGCTTGTGCCGCACCACGTAGGCAATCAGCAGCACCAGCGTCATGTTCATTGCCGTTACGAGGTGGATGTTGCCCAGCAGCCCGACGACGACAAACACGAGTATCACCCGCCACTGGGCCAGCGGGCTGGTGTTCGGATCGGGCCGGCTGTAGCGGGCGAACGCCAGCACCACCAGCGGCCAGAGAGCCAGGCACAACCCCGCCGGCGTCACCGACGCCAGCGGCCCGGCGCCCCAGACGGCCCCGCCGAGAGCGTCGATCAGCCTGACGCTTAGCACGGCCGTGAAAACCGAAACCGACCAGCTCCGCGTCTGCCAGAACAGCAGCGCGTACATGCCGCACAGCAGCAACAGCGTCTGCACACCGACCCCCACGCGGTAGGGCAGCAGCAGGTCCTGACAGTCGGTGGGAACAAGCACCAACTCCAGCATGCCCTGGTAGGCCGGGGTGTGGAAGAGCCACAACTTGCTGTCGCCGTAGATCGGGTCGTGCGTAAATGCGCCCGGGTCGTGCCGCTTGAGAGCCGCGGCAGCGATGTTGACCTGCGAGCTGCTCAACTCGTGGTCGTGGAGGCAGAGGTAGCCCGCCAGGGCCGCAGCCGCGGTCAGGATCATCACCGCCAATAGGTGTCGGTTCTGTGGTATCGGTCTCATGCCGCGCGTTTTCCCACCGGCCAAAACATGATAGTATACCGAAGTTTGCGTCGCGAGCAACCATGAACGAGCCAGCCCCCACATCCCAGCCGCCCGATCAGCCCGCCACGCCGGATGAGCTTGTCCGCGTCGTGGCGGCGTTTATCGACCGGCGGCGTCTGCTTTCAGCCGGGCAGGCGATCCTCGTCGCCGTCAGCGGCGGCTGCGACAGTGTGGCCCTGCTGGAGATTCTCTGCCAGCTCGCCGCCGAGCCCCAGAGGGCGTGGGGCCTGTCCGTCGCTCACCTCAACCACCGCCTCCGCCCGGATGCCGACGCCGACGCCGACTTCGTCCGCGACCTCGCCGGGCGCCATGGCCTGCCGTGCATCGTCGAGGCCGTCGACGTCGCCGCAATCGCGGCCGCCAGGACAATGAGCACCGAAACCGCCGCACGCGCTGCGCGCTACGGGTTCCTCGCCCAGGCCGCGGGGCGGCTCGGGGCAACCGCCGTCGCCACGGGCCACCACGCCGACGACAACGTCGAGACCATCCTCCAGCGGATCGTCCGCGGCACGCACCTTCGAGGCCTGCGCGGAATCCCCGCCCAGCGCGGGCTGGCCCAGGCGCCGGGCATTCGCCTCATCCGCCCGCTGCTGGCCGTGAGGCGCGAGCAGAGCGAGCAGTTCTGCAGTCGTCGCGGCCTGGGATGGCGGGAGGACTCGACCAACGCCGACACCGTCCACCGCCGAAACTTCATCCGCCACGAGCTGCTGCCGTTGATGCGAGACCGGATGAACCCGAGGGTCGATGATGCGCTGCTCCGCCTTGCCGGCGCCGCCGGCGACACCGAGGATCACCTGGCCGAGGCGGGCCAAGCGCTGCTGGACCGCGCGCGGCGGGCAAGCAAAGACCCCGACAGGCTCGCGCTCGACGCGGCCAGGCTGGCCGAGGCGCCGACCGTCCAGCGCTGCTACGCCTTGCGGGCCGCGCTGGAGTGCCTGGGTGCGCCTATGGGCGGCCTGTCCGCCGGACAACTGGCGGCCCTTGCGGCCCTGCCCGCCCAGCCGCCGCCCGCCGCCATAACGCTGCCGGGCAACATCCTCGCCCGGCGCGAGGGCGACGAACTGCTGCTGGAGCCTGCCGTGGCGGCCGCCCAGCAGGGGCTCCAAGGGCCGGCCCAGACGCCAAGCTGGCATATCCGCCTGCCCGCCGGCCCCGGCGCGGCCGAGCCGATGGCGGGCGGCACGTTTCGCGGCGAGGAAGTTGGCGGTGCATTTAGAAGCGAGACCGTCACGCTGCCCGACGGGCGAGTGGTCCGCTGCGAGGAGCAGCCGCTGGACCCCGCCGCGCTGGCCGCTCACCGTGCCAATCCCCGGCCGGGCTCGGAATGGCTGGACGCCGACTGCGTCCGCTGGCCGCTGATGATCCGCCCGCGCCGGCTTGGCGACGCGTTCATCCCGCTGGGGGCGCCCGGGCGGCAGACGGTCAGCGACTTCCTGACCAACGCCAAGTACACCGCCGCCCGCCGCCGCGAGGTGTTTGTCGTCGCCGACGAGCAGGGGATAATCTACGTCGCCCCCCTCCGCATCGCCGACCATACCCGCATCCGCGAAAGCACCCGGCGGGTGCTGAGGATTACGGTAGGCGGTTAGCATAGGGCTCATGGGATTCATGAGTCCTATAGGTCTCATAGGTCACATAGGACCCATAGAACCAAGACGCAGAGCTGTATCTATTGAAACCTTCGCGCGCCGGCCCCCAGTTGAAAACGGGACAATGGCGCTGAAGTTACAGCTAATATATTGGCTATATTATCCCGAAACAGAGATGAACGGATAATATGTTGTCTTTTGTTTAGAATTACGTTACAATCAAGATATGAACGCGGCATTACTGTCATTGATGACCCCGGCCGAGATGGGCAAGTCGCTGGCCGACCGTGCAAAGGCCCTTCGGCTGATTAAGGGCTGGACCCGCAACACGCTGGCACAGCGGGCTGGCGTCTCGGCCGCGTCGCTCAAGCGGTTCGAGACCACCGGCAAGGCGTCGCTGGAACTGGTCCTCAAGGTGGCGCATGTCCTGGCCCGGCTGGAGGAGTTCCGCAAGCTGCTCCAGCCGCCCGCGGCGCGGAGCATCGAGGAACTTGAGCGGCACGCCGCCAGGCCCATCCCAAAGCGAGGCCGGATATGATCTGCTCTACACGCCAGGCCCCGCCGGCGAGCACACGATGACGCTGGCAGGCGAGGGCAGAAACCCAGGCCGGCCGCACATGCTTGCCCTGGCCGAGCAGGCCGGGGTGTCCACGCTGGAGGCCGCCGCGATCATCGACGAAGTGCATGCCGCCGTTTCCCGTTGGCATGACTTCGCCGCCCAAGCCGGCGTCTCGCAAGCCGGCACCCGGCAGATCGCCCAATCCCTGCCGCCGTTGCTATAGGCCGGCCCATGACCACCTGTGCCCGCCTCGACCTCGCCGACACTGACCGTACCGACACCAACCCGCGGCACGCAACTCTGGGCTTGTTGTGGTTGCCCGGTCCGGCATTGCGGAGCACTACTTCTCCCACGGCAGCTTGGGCAGCCGGGCCAGTGCGGCCACGAACCGTTCCCGGTTGAACGTTTCGCGCTTCTTGAGGATGTCGAAGATCTCGCTCACCACCACGCAGCCGATCAGCCGCTTGGCCTCGGGTTTGTCAAGGCCCGAGGCAAGAAGCCGCTCGTAAGTCTGCCGCGTCTGCGGAGGATCATTGCCGGAGATCTGATTGTCAACCACCTCAAGGATGACCGCCTTGAGATACGGGTTCCCTTGCATTTGACAACTCCTTCTACATGCCTTTCACACCTGTGATAGGAAGCGTGAACCGCCCGCCTCAGCGGCCTGCCAGGTGGGCTGGCGGGGTGGCGGGCGGCTTGCGGAGGTGCGGCGTGGCGTCCTCATCCTCTTCGCGGTAATGGTAAGGGTTGCTGTACCGTCCCTTGCCCTGATAGAGGAACTGGTCCATCATGCGTCGGCATGGTTGGAGGGAGGATGATTCGGACAACAGGCGGTGTTTCTCCAGCGGGTCGGCGATCCAGTTGTACAAGTCTTCCGTGCCGTTAGACCGCATGCGGATGTAATGAAGGCCCGTTTCGGCTACGAGGTAGTAGCAATCGTCGAAGGAATTGAGTCCGAACAGCACGCGGTTGTTCGGGATTGGCAGGCCGGCGATGGCAGGGCAGAGGCTCTGGCCGTCAAAGTCGCGGCAGCAGCCGGGCATGAGAAGGTCCAGCAGCGTCGGGCCGATGTCGAAGACGCCCGCCATCGAGTCGATCTGCCGGCCCGGCACGCCGGGTATCCGCATGAGCAGCGGCACGCTGATCTGTTCGCGCCAGGGATGGAAGCCGCCGTAGCAGCCATGCTCGTTTAGCCCGCTGCCGTGGTCGGCGGTGATGATCAGGATCGACTTGTCCAGCAGGCCCCGCTGCTGGAGGCCGTCCATCAGTTGCCCCACGGCCAGGTCGCTGTAGGCGACGGTGCGGTCGTACAGGTCCGCCTGGCTGGTCCCGAAACCGGCAACCACGCTCTCATCGTACGAGCGTTTCCACGGGAAGTGCGTTCCGGCCATGTGCAGGAACGCGAACGTGCCGTTGGCATCCTGTTGCTGGTCGAGGAAAGCGAAGAACGCCTCCACCTTTTTTTGCTCATCCTCCAAGCGATAGGCGATGAACCGGGCCTTCGCCTGGAGGTCCTCGGGCAGGTCCCGCGTAAACGCCTCCTTGCTGATGCCATCGTAGTCGGTGCCGAGGATGTTCAGGTGAAATGTGCGGTAGCCGGCGACGATCAGGTCATTGGTGAAGAACGGCCCGACACCCTTCTTCTTGAGCATGAACCGCGAGGAGTACCGGCCGGTGAACAGGTGGCGCAGGGAACAGGTCGTGGCCGTCGCCTGGGAGAAGGCGTTGGTGAAGCGGATGAACTCACCCGCCCGCCGGTCCATGTTCGGCGTGGTAGGCCGCCCGTAGCCGTATATGCTCATGTGGTCCTTCCGGCAGCCGTCCAGAAGCACCAGGATGATCGGCGGCTTGTCTTTCGCCAAGTTGGGGGCGATGAGACCGGCGCTGCCCGGCCGGTTCCACCGCGGCGGCATCGCGGGCTGGGTCGTGACGGCCGGCTCACGCGACGGCGGCGACGGCAGGACCTCGTCGACGATCCGCAGGCAGGCGGAGGAAACGCGCGAGTACTCGTACGCGAGCGTGCGCGATTCGTGTGAAAGCACCTGACCGGACCTCAGGACCAGGCACGGCACGACCAGCCCGGCCGCCACCAGGCCCCACCGCCTCCAGCGGCGGCTGCGAGGCGGGAACATCAGGCACGCCAGGAGCGCGCCCAGCAGGATCAGCAAGGCCGTGCAGGTCAGGTCGGAAACGCTGGTGACATCCACCAATTCGGGGTAGCACGCCTCCACCAGGACAAGCCCGGCGACGGCAATCACCGTCAGGGCGGCGACCATGGCGAACCTGCCACGCATCCGCCGGTCGAGAATCTGCGACACCGGCTGAAGCGGCGCCAGCACGATCGATATCGCGAAAAAGCGGACCAAGTCCGGCAGGCCTCGCGGGCGCGAGTCCTCCATGCACAATGCCCTGAGCGTCTGGCTGAACAGCACGCCGTAGAGCAGCGACGCGGAGATCATCAGGCTGTTGAGCAGCACGTTTAGGCCCAGCTCTCGGGCGTAATCCCCGAACGCCGTGAAGACGGCCAGGCGCAGGAACAGGAAGCCGCAGCCGCCGGCCAGGACGCCCGCGATCAAGGTGGACCGCCCGGCGGCGAGCAGGCCGATCCTGCCGCCAAGCCGCGTGAGCAATACCAGCAGGAACAACACGGCCAGCAGCGCCAATCCCTGCAGAGCGCCGGCGATCACGGCCGTCGAGAGCGTCAGGAGGATGCTGCCGCCGATGCCGGCCGTGGGGCTGTCGTGCGCCGCCAGGGACAGGGCATTGACCGCCCCGTCGATGCCGAGGATGACGGCCACCGTCAGGCCGCTTGCCAGCAGCATCGCCGGCATGGCGGCCAGGACATGCCGCCAGGAGCACGCGGCCAGGCAGGACCGGATGCGGTCCTCGGCCCGGCCGAAGGCCACAGCCGCCTCCTGCCGCGCGTGCAGGTCCCATGAGGCAATCGCCCAACCCGCGCATGCGCACAGCAGGGCAATCTGGCTGAAGACGGCCCAAGGCTCGTTGGCGGCGGGCAGGCCCGTCACGTCCCAGTCTCGGACCCATCCGACAAGGAAAAGCCCGATGGCGGCCGGGGAACCGGCCGCGGTGAGGGCGAAACCGGCGGCCGACAGGAGATGGCGGCGGCGCAACTCGGCAAAACCCAGCGCCAGCCCGCAGGCGCACGCAGCCAGGCCGAGGACCACCGCGGCCCGCATCAGCAGGGGGTGGAGGTAGTTGATCATGCCGGCGGCGTTGCTCTCCTGCGGCGGCGCCGCGCCTGTCAAGGCCAATGTGGTGGCGATGAAGCACACCAGGAATGAGCCTGCCAAGGCCGCCAAACAAAAGAAACTGGCGCCCCGCAACAGCCGCTCCGACAGCGGCGGCGTGCCCTTCAGACGATTATGCCGCGACAATCCCATCTTCGAACCGGCCCCGACAGAGGCGCCGAGTGTTTGCGGCCTCCACATTGGCGGCCGCGCAATGACCCCGCGTATTATACCCGATGTTTCCCGACGTATCCCCGATGTTTTATCCCCGATGTTTTCTCCTTGACCGGGAGCCTTGGGATAACGTACTATCAGATAGTATAGAACAAGGATGGTGGCATGCGCCGGATATTCATCGAGTTGCCCGCATTCACGAGATTGGTTTCCGCCGGTGAGATTCCTGACCAGCAGGTTTCTGACCTTCAGGAGGACATTCTCAATGGTGGCGGGGCGACATTAGCCGGCACAGGCGGGGTGAGAAAGATCCGGTGTGAGGACAAGAACAAAGGCAAGAGCGGCGGGTGGCGGGTGCTGTTTGCGGATTACGAGCAAGAAAAAGTAGCGGTGCTGATTTGGGCTTTTCCGAAGAACAAGCAGGCAAACCTGACGGCATCGCAGAAAGAGGTCGTTCGAGGATTTAAGACTCAATTAGATAAAGAGATAAGGTTAAGATATGGCCACAAAGAATGATTTCTATGATGGGCTGGTTAGCGCTTTGGAGGAAGGGGTTGACGCCCTTCGTAAAGGGAAAGTCTTGACCATCCGGGCGGTCCACTTGCCGCCTCCCCCAAAGCCGATGTCAGCGCGACAGATCATCTCTTTGAGGAGAAAGAAGCTGCGCGTCAGCCAGCGGGTCTTTGCTCGGCTCACCAACACTGCCCCCCAAACTATCCACGCCTGGGAGCAAGGCAGATCCAAACCTTCTGGCAGCGCACTGCGCGTACTGCACATCTTCGAGGACCCGCCCGAAATCGCCAGAGGGTTGCTCCACCAATAACCGGACCACGGTCAGGTGTCATGCTGAGGCGATATCGAGGCGAATAATCCTCTTTGATTAGCCCTATCATTCTCGCAAAAAATTAACCCCTTGTTTTCAAGGGGTTATAAAAGGCTGGTGGCATTGTCTCAAAGGACTCCCGATGTGGCGCCATGCTTCTGCGCTGTTTGCGGAAGCATGCCGCCGTGAAAGCCGATCACCGCTTGAGGAGAGCGCGAATCCTTGATGAGCTCCTGGATGGTGAACAGATCTTCGTCCGCCTTTTCCAGCAGTAGCAGAGCGTGTTCAAGCGACTTGGTCATAGACTATGCCTTCCGTGGCCGCGGCGTGAATCACGGTGTTCGGCGTGTCGCGCCATTCCTGAAAGACCTTGTCGCTCACAACCAGCACATCCGCCGGGACGCGCAGCGGGCGGAGAACCTCCCGCAGACGGACCATCTCGGCGCGCGGATCCGTCAGACTGGGCTCGACCACAAGGAAATCCAAGTCGCTGTCGCCGTGGGGCGTTCCGCGGGCCCACGAGCCGAACAGGATGACCTTCGACCCTGGTGCGGCGCGAAGGAGCATTTCGGCCGCTCTGCGGACTATGGATGAATCTGCCAGCATATCACAGCGGGCGAACGGATTCGAACCGTCGACGTCCAGCTTGGGAACCGCTGGAACCTGCAACCTGAAGCATACAAGCTACTATACAAACGTCTCTTGTGGTTTTGCAAGTTTTTTCTGTCTTGCACGAATTATATGGAGTTGCGCGCAATATCGCCGGATTCTGCGGTCAAGACCGCGCTAACTGACGACAACCAGTTGTCGCGGCTGTGAGGTCGAAGGTCTAAGCAGGAGGGTCAGGCATCATTGGCGTCAGCGGCATCGAGGTCACGTTCCCGCTGTTTGAATCGCCATGTGTTGAAGCTGTCCAATTCGATGCGGCGGCAATTCCGAGTCAGACCGTTCGTCTTGAATTCGCCCTTGCCGGCCGCCTTCGACACGCGAGCCTTGGCCTTGGATAAGTCGATGCCGGAGACCACGTCCATCAGCAACGTCGCCGCCTCCGTGACGCTGATCCCTTCTCCAGCATCTGCTGAAGGTTCATTGTCGGTGTCGGCAGTCAGATCTTGGACTTTCTGTCTCTCGGGGGAGATCGCCGCTTCGCTGGCCCTCCGTGGCCCCAACACAGAAACAGGAGAACGCCGTCCATGGTCCGGCGCTGCCTCTATGAGCAAGGTCAGTGCATCAGCGCTGGCCTGGGCCAGATCTACGGGCAATCGGCTGGTCAGGCAGAAGGGCGGGTGCTCGATATCGTCGCCGGTGTGGTAGTCCGTGGCGCACCTGTACGGCAGATGGCCGCTCCACGCAAGGTGATATAGAGTAAGCACCCAGTAGTCGGCCAGGTAGACCCCGGATTCGGTGCCGAGTGCCTGCATCATCGGCCCTGGAAGCAATTCCGCCCATTCGCCAGGCACATCGCCGTGCAGGCCGGCCAAGACTTTGGCTATCTGCGAGCCTTCTTCCAGGAACATGCGGCAGTCATTCATGCCATCGACATGCCAGTCACTGCGATCCCAGAAATAGCCATCCTGCCTGAGGCCCCAAGCGCATGGGATGTGGCGGGTCAGCCAGCCGTCAGGCACTTTCCGCAGAAGATCCTCAGCGGACGCGAGCGACAGCGCGTGCGTCACTGTGTGGTTCAGCAACCGGCTCTGGGAATCGATAAGTTTCAACGCTGCGACCGGATTCATTTCTCGACCTCACGTACTACAGCCCAAGACCGAGCCACTTCATCAGCCACGTCGGTCATCTCCGTCTTCTTTGTCCAAGTCACGGTCACGCTGTTGGAGCCTACATGCGTTGAACGACACGGCATTGAGTCGCCGTTGGAGACGCTGCTTGCCGTTGGTCTTGAACTCGTTGAGATTCGCGGCTTTTGAGATTCGCGAGCGCGCCTTCTCAATCGTCAAGCCAGGCAGATCATGCGTGAGCAGCTCGGCTGCCTCCGTAACGGTGAGCCCGTTCTCTTCGTATGTTTCATCCTTGGCAGGCGAGCCAGGCTTAGCAGGTCCAAGCACGGGCCTGGTGGCACCGGCATTATGGACATCGCTGGCCGTTGCCTTCTTGATGATGTAGTCCAGGCAAATGCGTCCCTTGTTTGGAAGAGGATGATGGACCTCCCTGCGACTGGGCTCAGGGCAGGGCCGGCGCCGATCCCTTCGGCTGGGCTCAGGGCAAGCAGTTCGCGGAGGCGTTTCTCGCCGGCGGGGAAGTTGGCGATCTTGATCTGCTCGAACGTGCCCTTGTAGTTTTCATTCCCCAGCTCGCGGACCCATGCGTAGCGATGGCCGAACTCCCGGCTGAGCGAGTAGCAACTCCACTGGGGAACGCGGGAACGCGGAACCATGCGGACATCGATCAGGACTGCGTCGAGGCGGTCCACCGTGGCCCGTATGTCGTCGAGTTTCCAGCCGCTGTATCCGAGGGTGTATATCGTCATGATATCGTCCTTTCATGTTGCGCCGCGGTGCCCGCGGCTTCAAGCTCCGCGATGCGCTGGGCGGCCAGGCGGGCGTGCTCGCGTAGCGGGTAGTTCTCGCCGGCCAGGGCCAGGGGGAACAGATGCTCACCCACGGCCGCCAGCTCTTCGCCGACCTCGGTGCTGCCGGAGTCCATGCCGGCCAGGCTCGGCTTGCTATACAAGCCGGTCAGCCGGTTGATCTCCCGCTGCACGTCGAGGGCCTTGGCCAGGTTGGGGCCGCTGCCTTCACCGGCCGTGCGGATGCACCGGCTGTAGAGGTCATTGAGGCGGGTAAGCGCCGTACCGAGCAGCTCATCGCGGTTGTACTCGGCCGCCAGGGTGAGCCGCTTGCGGGCCTCGGCGATCACCGACCGGACCTGCGATGGGTCCACATCCAGCTTGGCGACGCAGGCACTTTCAAGATCGGCTCCGGCCAGGCCGTAGACCATCCACAGCAGCACTCGTTCGATTGTCGAGTCGTTCACTTCGTTCATGGCTTGCCTTTCTCCGACATCAGCACGGGCGTCAGAAGCTGCACCGCCCGGCGGAAGCTCAGTTGTCCATCTTCGGTAGCCTGCTCGACGACTCTGGCGATGACCGACATATCCGGGTCGCTCCCCGTCTCATTCCGCCAGATCGAAGCCAGCAGGCTGTACGTGTCCATGCCGATCTTGCCGGCCTGGGACTCGAAGCTCAGCCGGGTGCAGCGGTCACGGAACCGCTGGGACAGCTTCTCGGCGTAGTTGGTGGTGAACACTATCACCGTCCGAGGCGGCAGGCTCTCCAGCCTGTCCAGCCAGATCGTCTCGACCGCCGGGCTCATCCGATCGGCCTCGTTGACGATCACGGTCTTCCATCCGCTGCCGTAGAACGGCGTGCGCCACATCCGGCCTTCCAGCTCGCGGACGGTGTCGGCCGTCTGCTCGCCGCTGGCCACCACGTGGACGCCGCCGAACTCCTGTGGCTTCTGCTCCAGATCACAGCCCAGCGCCGCGGCCAGGCCCAGGGCGGCACTGGTCTTTCCGGTCCCCGTCTCGCCCTCGAAGATGAAGGCCGACGGGTATGGGCTGGCTGCGAAGTTCTTCAACATACGGACCACCGGCTCCTGGCCGAAGAGGGCATCCAGCGTTCGCGGGCGATACCGCTCCGTCAGCGGCCCGGCTCCGGCGTTCTGCCGGACCGCCTGGGCCGGCGGCGGTTTCGGGATGCCGGCCGGCCGAGCGTCGAGCAGCGTCCAAAGCCGCTGCCAGGATAAGCCGACCTCTTTGGCCAGCTTGGCCAGGCTCTCACCGGCGCCGCGGCGCTGCCGCATGGACTCAATTACATTATCCGGGCATGTCAAGTGACTCATTGGGTTCATCCTTTCTGGGTCGGTTTGATATGGTTAGAAGCACTGGTGCGGAAGGCTCTCGGCCTCCGCGGCCAGGGCCGTGATGCGGGACTCTTCTTCGTCGCCACCGCCGCAGGCCAGGTTGTCCAGGTCGGCCACGTCGAAGTTGACCGGCCTGCTTGACCTGGCGAACTGGAGGACGCCGCCATCGACTATGGCGATCACGCGGACAGGCTGCTCTTCGGGCTTGACCATGTAGGCAAGCCAGCCGCACCTGGGGCACTCGCCGGCCGGCATCTCATCGCCGGGTTGCACGCGGCCCCAGAAGTCGCTGATCTCTATCGTTTCGTCAATGTCGCCGGCCCACTCGCAGCCAGGGTTGCCGCAGCGGACGGGTGTCTCGCACATGATTCTCGGATTCGGGTTGGTTGGCATGGTTTCACCTTTCGGGGTTGGTTGGAGGTAAGGGGCCTGCCTGCCGGACAGGCAGGTTCAATCGGTTACGGGCAGGTACTCGGTCCAAGGGGCATCGGAGCCGTGGAGGATGTAGGCCCAGGTACCGGCGGCGAGCCGGCGGGCGAAGACGCCCACGAAGGCGGGGCCGAAGACCTTCTCCCACTCGGCCAGCAGCTCATCCTGCTCGGCTGTCGGCCGGCCATGGACTATCAGGATCAGGTGGTTGGGCCCGTCGTCGCAGTAGACTAGGAAGTCGAACGCCTCCAGGCTGCTGCCGGCGAAGATGGCCTTCTTCGCCTCATCGACGGCCACGTAGGGCACGCCCCGCTCGCGCAGAAGGTGTTCGAGCCCGGCCTTGCCGGAACTGTCCTGTGGGGCGAGTTTGCGGCGGGTCCGCTTGGGCTTGGGAGGTTGTTGCTCGATGGCGCGGAAGCACTTGGCATCCGCACCTACCGGCTGGGCGGCACAGCGCTGGGCGTGGGGACAGGTTCCGGCCCGGTCGCAGACATGCTCTACAAGCTGCTCGACCGTACAGGGCCGGCCGAGAAGCTCGGCCCTGTTGGCT
>CAYOBS010000057.1:0-14947 GCA_964402305.1 uncultured Planctomycetaceae bacterium
AAGGGCTGCCGCCGGGCCCAGCACGACGCGGCCGTAACGATATGCCTGCTCAAACGCCACGTCGCCGACGTTGACCTGGCCTCGGCCGAACCCTACACGCCGCCGCGCGGGCGGCGATCGGGCAAGACCGTCGCCATCGTCGGGGCGGGCCCGACGGGCCTGTCAGCCGCGTATTACCTCCTGGCGGCTGGGCATGATTGCGTGATCTTCGACGACCGCCCGGCGCCCGGCGGGCAGCTTCGCTACGGCATCAGCGAAGATGCCCTTGACCACGCGGTGCTGGATGCGGAGATCGGCATCATCCGCAAAATGGGCGCGGACCTGCGGTCCGGCGTCCGCGTCGGGCGCGACGTGTCGCCGGCGGAGCTTCGGCGCGATCACGCCGCCGTGCTTGTGGCAACGGGCGCTACCGGCCAGGACGCGGCGGCGGAGCTTGGTCTGGACTGGGACGGCTCGGCCGTGCGGTACGACCGGACGACACACCTTACGCCGCTGGAGGGCGTGCTGGCCGCTTGCTCGGCGCGCCAGCAGAAGATGGCGGTGCGGGCGGTTGCCGACGGCAAGTCGGCAGCGGCGGCGATTGGGCAGTTCCTCGCCGGCCAGGCCGTGACAGGAGCGGCCAGGCCGTTCACCGTTCACATCGGCAAGGTCGAGCCGCAGGAGGTGCTCCGCTTCATGGCGACGGCGAGTGACACGCCTCGCCGCGAGCCGGACGACAGCGGCGCCGGTTACACGCCGGCCGAGGCCGTCGAGCAGTGCGCCCGCTGCATGCACTGCGACTGCCGCCGGGGCGGCGACTGCAAGCTGCGGATATACAGTGCGGCCTACGGCGCCGCCACGTCGGCCTGCAAGGCGGGCCGGCGGATGTTCGAACAGCATTTCCACGACAAAGGTGTGATATTCGAGCCGGGCAAGTGCATCGACTGCGGTCTGTGCGTGCAGATCACTCGCCGCGCGGGCGAGCGGTACGGCCTGGCGTTCGTGGGGCGCGGCTTCAATGTCCGCGTCGTTGTGCCTATGGGCAAGACGCTAAGCGAAGGCCTTGCCAAGTCCGCCGCCGAGTGCGTCGCCGCGTGCCCAACCGGCGCGCTGGCGATGAGAGATGAAGAAGAAGAAAAGGTTTAATCGCAGAGCACGCAGAGATCGCAGAGGAGAAAGAGAAAGAGAAGAAAAAGAAGAAACGTCTCTCTTCTTCTTTCCTTTATTCTGCTCTGCGTGCTCTGCGTGCTCTGCGTTGAAATCGCTTTTTCTTTTCGGCTACCGGCTACCCTTCGGCTTCGCTCAGGGCAAGCCGGCTACCACGGGGTAGCCCGTGGCGGTCAGGAGGCGGCGGAGGCGGACCTGGACGGTCTCGGCCGGGGCGGTGAAGGCAAGGCGCAGGCCCACGTCGGCGTAGCCGGCGGAGGCCTCGGCGTAATCGACGGCCTGGGCAACGTCGGTGGGGATCTGCGGGGCCGACATGGCCGAGCCGCCGATCACGCGGATCTTGTCGGCTGAGGCGGCCAGTAGAGGCTTGAGTTGGTCGGCATCGCCCTGCCACTTTGCCAGGGCGGCGGGGTCCTCGAAGGTGAACTCGGCGACGTTGCCGATGAGGCACTGGAACTCGCCCGGCTTGGCGTTGCCGACGGGGGCAAGCCACAGCACGCCGTCGTCGCCGGGCCTGCTCTTTGCATCGCGTCCGGCCAGCCGCTGCGCGGCTGCCTTGGGCCAGAATGCCCCGGCGTCGGGGTAGTAGTCTTCCGGCGCGGACAGCCGGCCTGCTTCCTCAAGCTTCTGGATGTGGTCCTTCTGACGCTGCCAGACCTGGTCGCGGAGGTTTGCGCCGGCGGCTGGGTCGCCCTTGAGCGTCGCCTTGGCGGCGGCCCACTCGTCGCTGCCCGGCAGCCTGCAACCGAGCAGGTAGGCGAAGTAAACCGCCCCCGTGGCCGAGATGTGCTGCATGGGCGCCGCGGGCCCCGGCGAGCCGGCCTTTGCGCCGGCGTAGTAGAAGTCCGCGGGGTTGAAGCCAAGCGGCAGCCTCACCCACGCGGGCGCCTCGATGATCTCGCCGCCGGGATTCAGGTCCCATGTTCGCGGCCCAAGGCGCCCGTCGGTGTCGGGCGTCTCGAAGGTCCGCAGCAGCTTCTTCATCGCCGGCCAGTGCTTGCCGGCGGCGACGACCTGGATGAACAGACCGACGGGCGCTTCGGTCGTGCAGAGGTAGCTGGCGGGCTTGCCCCGCGGCTCGACGCGGATGAACTCCATGCTGTAGCGGTTGTCGCGGTCGGCGGGCCAGTCGAACCGCACGCCCCTGCCGTCCCGCGAGGCCTGGGGCTTCCACCCGGCCAGCGCGGGCCCGGCCTTGGTGAGGTCGGCGCCCTCGTCTTTAGCCGCGGCAATGGCCGACAACTCAGCCAGCAGACCGGCGACAGGTTCCTTGTCGGCCAGGCCGGGCATCTTCCTCACGGCCGACACGAAGTCCCGCACTCGCTGGCGCACGGCCTGGTCCTCCGCGGCGGATGCGGCGCTGTCGAGCAGTTCGTGCCGCAGTTCGCGAAGCTCCATGCGGAAGCTGCACGCCGGGGAAAACCCGGCCGCCTGGTTGGCGTCGAGGAAGAACTGGTCGGCGCGGGCAACGGCGACGTCGATCTGGCCCGGGTCGCTCAGCGCGAGGAAGTGAGTCTTCCATCGCAGGCGAACCTGGCTGACAAGTTCATCGGCGAGTTGCTTGCCGCGAGCGGGATCCTTCTCGGCGATCCGGGCATAGACGTTGCTCAGGTCGCGGTGCAGGTTCCGTTCGATGTTGAA
This sequence comes from uncultured Planctomycetaceae bacterium, assembly GCA_964402305.1. Taxonomy (GTDB): domain Bacteria; phylum Planctomycetota; class Phycisphaerae; order SM23-33; family SM23-33; genus JAUWQU01. Next base: position 2,788 of record CAYOBS010000057.1, read on the forward strand.
CTGGTCCTTGTCGGCGGGCCAGCCGGGCAACTGGCCCAGCCGCTTCCAGGCCGCGCGGGCAGCCTCGAAACGGTCGGTCGCCATTGCCGCAGCCTCGGACGCGAGTTTGACGGGGTCGCCGAGTTTGGCGATTTCCTCCAGCCGGGCGACCCGCTGGGTCACCTGGGCGAGGGCCTCGACGAGAGCCTGGTCCCGCCATATCGGCTGGGACCGCCACTCGGTGCAAAGCTGCGCGATGGTCTTGTCCTGCCCGGCGGGCTTTTCATCCAGCCCGGCCCCGAGCCTCAGCGCATCGTCGATCGCGTTGAACGCGGCCATCACATCGGCGACCTGCTTTTTCCACGCCTCGAAGAGGCCGGCGAGTTTCTTGAACTCGGCCTCGAATGCCTCGTCGCGAATGATCTCATCATCCTTCCATCCAAGCCGCGAAAGGGCATCTTTAAGCACGGCCTCGCGCCGGCTCATCGTCACCTCGCCGGCCAGCAGGCGGTTCCAGTCCTTATCTCGCGGCCGGACGCCAAACTCGGGCGGCAACTGCCTGTCCAACTCGGTCAGGTCCTTCTCAAGCTTCTCGACCTTGGTCATCAGCCGGGCCATGTCTTCGAGCTTCATGAGCTCGCCGCAGCGTTTGGACCAGTACTCGTTGATTTGCTCGGACTGGGCCGAGACGCTGGGGGATATGTTCGCTATGTACGCCTCGCGTCCGCCCGCGGCCCGCGCCAGCGCGGGACCGACCTGCCTGGCAAGCTGCGCCACGTCGGCCGCGAAGGCGACCGTGGTATCGGCGATGCGGCTCTTGTTCTGGCGGTCCCACCGCAGGGCCAGCAGTTTCTTTTGCTCGGCCTGAAGCGCGACGAGCCTGGTTTCCAGCTTCGCGGCGTCAGGCGAGGAGTATTTCTTCTTGAGATCGTCGATCTTTCCCGCAAGGGCCGTCAGCTCCTGCTGGCGGCGCTTAGCCCAGTTGTCTTTCGTTCGCGGGTCGGCGGCGGGGTCCAGCCGGGCAAACTGCTCGCTGCGGATGGACGCAAGCCAGCGTGGGAATATCTCGCCGGCTGCCAGGTCCTGGGGCGCCACTGGCCCGCTTAGCAGCGGGTCATTCTCGACAGCCGGCATGTCGACCTTGTCGCGCCAGTTGTCCTGGACGAACGCGACGAGCGGCGCGCCGAGCGAGCGGGCGTCCTTGAGCCGCCCGCTCATTGTGGCGAGGTCCCTTTCGGCGCCGGGGCCCGCGGGCGATTTGGCGGACATGGCGACGTAGTCGCCGAATCGCGCCAGCACCGTGTTGCCGGACCGCCGGAGCACATCGGCCTGCTGCTGGACTTCCTTCCAGGCGCCCTCAAGCTCGGCGGCCTGGTCCGCCGCGGCGAGCACCTCGTCTATTCGCCCGGGCAGGTCCGGCGCCTGGTCGCCGGGCTCTGGGGAGGTGATGTGCTGGGCCCTCGCGGCGACAGTCGCCAGATAGTTCGCCTGGCTCAGCCAGTTGCGTTTGCGGTACGTCCCGGCCTGTTCCTTCAGGTTCGCCAGGGCGGGCCAGGACGCGGGTGCAAGGCTTTCGCGGACTTCGCCGAGCGCCTTTATGGCCTTGGCGGTTTTCTCGATGCCCTCGGGCGTCCGCGCGCCTGCGGGCGGGGCGTCGGCAAGATTCTTCAGGTGCCTGCCCGTGACGGATGCGATCTGCTTGGGGTCGAGCACCAGTTCGCGGGCGAAGACCTTCCGCAGCACCGGCACGACCGTCGCGGCCAGGTGTGGGTCTTTTGCCCACCGCTCCACGCGGGCTTCGTTGGCGTCGGCCAGGAAAGGCGCGAACCAGTTGAAGGACTCCATGCACAGGTCGCGCCACGCCTTGGCGTCGGCGGATGTCATCGTCGAGCCATCGGCGCCGTTGCCGCCGGGCCGCGGCGCCGCCGTCCGCGGGCCTGGCGCGGGCCAGAACATTATCAGTGCCGCGACCAATCCCGCCAGAATCGCGAGGATCACCGCTACTTTCAGGACGGTGCAGAGGATTTTGCTTCGACCCGCACAAACGATCCTGTCGGAGACCTCGCCGCCGTCCTTGCGGAGCCTCCTCGGCGCCGCGGCGGCAGGCCGCAGGACGACCTGCTCGAGCTTGCCCGCACGGGCGTCGTCGATGAGCTGATTGGCGCGGGCGCGGAAGGCGTCGTCGAGGGTGTAGGGAATCTCGCTGGCAAGCGGCAGGGCTTCCTTCGATGCCTGGAAGCAGAAGAACTGGTTCGGCGCCGGCTCGCCGACGATGATGTCCAGCCAGCTTTGGCCGGCGCGGCACATCGCCCAGACCTCGGTGGCCGGGTCCAGCCGGGTGAACAGAAAGCTCAGCCAGCGCGGGATAATCTCTTCCGGGCTGTCGCCGCAGGCTGGAACTCGCATCTGAATGGGTCGCAGCGTGCCGTTTTTCGCCGCGGCAGCGTAGTTTCCGCGGGCGTAGTCGTTCGTCTCGCGCTCCATCTGGTAGAGGATCCGCAGGAGCCCCTCGTGGCCATCGAGCATTTCGGGGCGGTCGGCGAGGGCCGCGACGGCGGCAGGGGATACGACAAATGCCCCATCGCCCGCGCCGGCGGCCTCGGCCAACTCGCGCAGCTCGCGCCGCGCCTGGTCGGTGATCGCGATTACCTCGGCGGCGGTGGCGACGGCCTTGCACCGGGCCTCGACCTCGGCCAGCCGCGGCAGGACCTCTCGCAGGATCCACGGCAGCGGCAGGTTGCTGCACTGCACGAAGACAACCATGGGATACCGGCTGCGGCCCTTGCCGTCGGTGCTGGACCACAGCCGGCCGACGACGATGTCGCCGGCGGTCCGGCAGAGAAGGACGTGGTCGAAGCCGTCCACGCGCTGAGCGCCGCTGAGATTATCCCACGCGCCGGCGTCGATGGTCCCGCCGATGCCCTGCACGTAAAGCAACTGCTTGAGCGAGGCCAGGTGCTCGGTCTCGATGCCGATGTCCTCGATGTGGTCGTTCCACCCGGGGTGCTTGCCGAAGGCCGCCAGGAAGACCTGGCCGGCCGCGCGATCATCTCTATTGCCCCGTGCTAGACTCAAATTCGGCGCCTCACTGTGTGCCTTGCCACTTTCCCGGTTGGTAATGCAAAACCTCTGCTGCCGCCATATCTCTGGCGGGTGCGGGTGAATGAAATCCGCAATCCGCAATTCTGGTTTCACGGCCACTGGTCAAGCTTCGGCAGCGGCTTGGCGAACTCCAGCTCCAGCCACAAAGACCTTGGCTTGGCCTCGGTGTCCTGGACGATCACCTGCGCGTTCCACTTGAGCCCTTTTTCGTCGGCGGGTCGTGCCTTCAGCGCGTGAATCATGCGAATCGCCGCCCAGGCGCCAGGTATTGTCATTGTGCGATCGACCTTGTCCGCGCGGACATCGTCCGGGAAGCGGTAGAACTTCAGGACGACCGAATCGTCCGGGTAGCTGACCTTGCCGACCTCGGCCGGCTCGGCCTGGGTGATGTTCTTGATGCCCGTCCGGGTGCCGCGCTGGGCAATCTCCAGCACCGCCCAGATGCCCAGAACGCTCTGGGCGCCCTCGTCGAGGATCTTCTGGTTCTTCTCGTCGATGATCCGCACGGTGCATGCGGCCTTGTCTGTGCCTGCCGGCAGGCCGTCGAGCACGGCCTTGGCCTTCATGCACCACGCCCGCCGGGCAGGCTCCAGGCCAAGCCCGCAGAGCCGGTCGAGCTGCTGGTCGATGACCTCGAACGTCCGCGTCCTGGCGCCGCCGCCGATGGTCTTGCTGTCATAAAGCTGGGCCGAGCCGAGCACGGTGGCCAGGGCCTTGTTGGCCGCGACAACCTCGTCGGCTATCAGCTCCTTCTCGGTCTCGTTGGGCTTGCCCAGCGGGAACCGCCCGTACTTGCGAAGGGCGTCAAACTGGGCCAGCACGTTGATGTCGACCTCCCTGGCCAGCAAGCCAAGGCCCGTGTTGGCCAATTCCTTCCAGTACTTTTCCGAGATCATCGTGTCCACCCCGGCCGAGAAGGGGATGTAATCGTCGATGAATTGGCTTGGCGTCTTGGCCAGGATGGCCTTTCTCGCGGCCTCGCCGTCGGCGCCGAGGTCCTTCCAACGCCTCAGCCAGGCCTCCCATGAGCCGCCATAGGTGGCCAGGCCGAAGCGGCCGATGTCCTTGGTGAGGTCGGCCAGGACCTGGTCGTACTTGGGCTTGCCGGCGGCGGGCACGACGGGCTCGATCTCCTTGAGGGACGAGGCGATCGTCCGCCCCAACCCCTCGAGGTTCTCGGTAACCGTGCGGACCTGCATGCCGATGAGGTCCTTCTGGAAGTCCTTCCAGCTTGCCGAGCCGTAGGCCAGGTCGGCCAGCACTTCCTTGGTCCAGTACGACTGGTACTGGTCGAGGTACGCCGTGTAGGCGTCCTGGCGAGACTGGTAAAGCGCCGCAAGCTCGCTGCGGTTGATCACGTCCGCCGCGGTCGGCGAGCCTGCCACTGGCACGGCATAGCTTGCGATGGTGGTCCACCCGCCGAACGTGGCCGCGGCGGCCTTGGGGTGGAACTTGTCCGGGAACATCTCATCCTTCTTGAACTTCGTGCCGGGAATGAATGGCCGGGCTATCGGCGTGATGCTCTTTTCCTTGACCGCCCTGGCGACCTCGCCGGCGACGGCGTCGGCGGTCTTGGGCGCGCTTTCCAGCACGCCCTTGAGCAGGGCATATATCTGCTTTCGCTTGGCGAGCCGGTCGGTGACGAACTTCGAGACCGTCTGGGCGTCCTCGAACCTGAAGCCCTTGGGACTGAGCGAGTAGAGGTCGCCGATTCGCCTGTCGGCGCCGGCCGACGCCTGCTGCACGGCCGCTACCGTGGAGGCCAGGCTGGCCATCTCGGGCACGGGGTCCTGCTTGACCAGTTCGGCATTGGAGGTTTTGTACATCTCGGCCCGGACGGCGAACAGGCGGGCTCGCTCGGCCTTGAGAGCCTTGCGCAGGGGCTCGTCGCGGACATCGACGAGGTCCAGGTAGAGCGGGTCCAGCACGGCCAGCTCCTGGCGCTGCTTGTCCTTCTGGTACTGCTCCTGGAGCGTGGACAGCGAGTTGCCCACCTTGTCCTCGACGGCGACAAGGTGCTTACGGACCAGCTTGACATCGGAGCTCTCGGCGCCGGCGGCGTTAGTGTCGGGCCTTTTCTTCGGCTTGGCGGCGGCGATCAACTCCTTGTGCGGGCTTTTGGCATGCTCCATCCGCTGGGCGATGGTCACGTCGTAGGCCTGGACCAGCGTGCGGTTGCCGAGCTTGACGGCCTCCATGGCGGCATCGATCTTTCCGGCCTCCGCCGTCACGGCTGCAAGACGGGTGTTCCACTCGCCGGCGACCTTGTCGAGCGTTTCCTTGGTGTCCGGCTGGGCGGGCTCGGCGGCGTAGCGGTCATCGACGCGGATGAGTTCCTCCTCGGCCTGGCCGAAGCGGACCAGCGCATCCTTCAGCACGGCGATGGCGTCGAGTATCCCGCTTGCCTCGATGCCGCCGCCGGACTTCCAGAAGTCGATGAACGACTCGATGCCCTTGTCAACGGCCGCGACCGACGACTCGTCCCCCGGCCAGGTCGCGCGCGGCGGCCAGGACTGCTGGCTGGCGCCGTACGTCCAGTCCATCGTGTCCTGGAAGTTCCGCAGGTCGTTCTGGCGGTAGTCCTTATAGTCCTGGGCGTCCTTGAGCACGTACTGGAACAGGGCGTTGGGATCGATCCCCTCCGACTCGGCGGAATATGCGCCCTGCTTTTCCAGCCGGACCAACTGCACCAGCGCCCCGGTCGCCTGGGACGACCACTTGCCGCCGGGCTTGAGAACCTTCCGGCGTGCGCTGTCTATCAGCGGCCTGAGCACCCCGGCCTCGAGAAGCGCCGCCTGGGCTTTGCGGCGACTGTCATTCATGTTCTTGGTGAATATGGCGGCGAGGCTGAAGACCCACGGCACGTGAATGTCGTTCTGGACAAGCTTCATCGTGTCGGAATGGAACTTGCCGACCGAGATCTTCGCGCCGTTGGGCATCTCGATCTCGTTTCTCCCGCCGTAGCTGTAGTTGGTCGAGCCCGCGAACTCCGGCGAGACGATCGGCACCCAGTAGTTGTTCTCATCCCACTTGTCTTTCTCGGCCGCGGCGGCCCAGTATTGGCTTTCGGCGCCGATGCTCTTCTGGAAGCTGCTGATGCCCCACCACGTGAAGAGCCCCAGCGCGACAACGGCCAGGAACCCGCTGGCCAGCACGACGGCCTTTCGGCGGCGCTGGTGGCGCTTGGCGTTGGTGGCGTTGGTGATCAGGCCCTTCTCGCGGAAGACCTTGTTCATGAACAGGTCGCGGAGGAAGTACGCCCGGTCTCGCTCCCAGACCTTGCCCTCGGGCAGGCTCTCGACGGGCACGCCGAGCACCTCAGCCAGTTCGGCGTCCAGGGCCGAACCCTCCCGCATCGAACTGGTGAAGTAGATGCCGCGAAGGAACAGCGGCTTGGCCGACCATTCGCCCGCGACGAAGATCATCTCCAGGTACCGCCTCAGGCGCGGCGCGATGGTCATCAGCGAGTGAGGCAGGGCGTACAGCGCGTCGACCTGGTCGGTCCGCCTGGCCGAGGGATCCTCCGCGTTGACCGGATCCAGCAGCAGCCCCAGCCGGCGGCGCTTGAGTCTGGCGGCCACCGTCTGGAGGTGGTCGGTCACCAGTTCGGGATTGAACGACTCATCCAGGGGGGCCGGGTTCGACCAGCCCATCATCTGGTGCTGGAGAGTCGGGTCGGTGATGTCCTCGAAGAACTCGCGGAAGCCGTTGATCAGGTCGCACTTGGTTATCATCACGAACACCGGGAACCGCACGCCCAGGGCGCGCTGGATCTGGTCGAGCTGCTGGGCTATCTTCGCGCCCTTGCGCTCGAGGGTGTCGGCGGTGTCCTTGATCAGCGAGTCGGCCGGGATGCACAGCAGCATGCCGTTGATCGGGCAGTTGGGACGGTTGGTCCGAAGCAGCTTGAGGAACTCGCGCCACTCGGTGGTGGCGCCGGGGTCCACTTCCTCGAACATGAGCCGCCCGGCCGTGTCGAGCACGACGGCGTGGTTGGTGAACCACCAGTTCATGTTGATCGTGCCGCCGACGCCCTGGAGCTGGTCCTGGAGTCCGGGGGGAAAGCCCACGTTGCAGTGCCGGATGGCCTCGGTCTTGCCGCTGCCCGGCTCGCCTACCAGCACGTACCACGGCAGCGAGTAGAGGTTCTTTCCGGCGGATTTGAACTTCTCGACGCCGTCCTCGAAGTTCTTTCGGATGTCGTCCAGCCGGGCGCGGCGCGCGGGTTCGGCAACGCCCTGCGGCGTGGTGGCGAGGTTGTCGCGGAGGCTCCGCTCCATGGGCCTGGCCCTGCGCTGGCGGTACTTCTGGACCAGCCAGTAGAACCCGCCCATGAGCACCGCCACCAGCAGCGTGCCGATGCTGATGTAGTATAGAAGCTGCGGCGAGGCGACCCTGTAGAGCAGGTACGAGGCGCTGCCCAGGGCGGCGGCGCCGCCGCCGGCGGCTCCCATCTTGGCTTGTGGGGACATGGAATCAAAGGCCATCGTGCTACTCCTTGTTCGGGTCCTTGGCGGCCGAGGCCGGGGTAACCTTCACCGCCACTGGCGCCGACTGCTGGCGATCGATGATCTGCTTGGTGTAGTTCTGGATGCCGGAGGACGCCGAGCTGAAAAGCAGGAAATTGGCCACGAACACGACGATAACCATGCCCACCAGCGCGATGGCGATTCCCGCCAGCTTCAACCCCGGCGGCTGGATGAGGTCGGAGGTGTCGACGTTCTCGTAGGCCTCGGGGCAGATGCGGGCGCCCTCGTCGACGTCCATCAGTGTGCGTATCCGCGCGCTGATCTCAAGCTGCTTCTTGCGGAGATACTCCGGCTGGCCGGTGTACCAGCCGGTGAATCCCAGGCCCAGGCAGGTGTAGAAGACGACCAGGCGCTCGGTGGCGGCCTGGCTGGGGTCCGCGAGCGTCTCGTCCAGCAGGTCGAAGAACTTCTCGTCGCCCGCCAGTTCGTTTTTCTCGTAGGCCATCTCTTGCCACTGCCTGGCGAAGGACAGGTTGCTTTCCTTGATCATGAAGTCGATGAAGAAGATCAGCGGCATCTCGATCTTGTCGAACTGGCTGACGAGGTTGCCCTCGGTGGAGGACTTGGATCTCATTTCATCGAGTATGCCCTCGATCTCGCTTCGCACTCGGGCGGGCTCGAAGCTGCCGCCCTTTCGACCTGATCGGTTGAGCCGGCAGATGTATTGAAGCAGCGGTTCGCAGAGTTCCAGTAGTGTCATGAGTTACCTCCAGGTACCGTCATGTACAGTGCCAATTCGAGATCGGAGGTTTCTATGCCCTCCCACCGAACGGCGATGGATTTTTCCTGCTTGATGCGTTCCCACATTCTCGTGCTCTCGGCCCGCATGAGCCTGAAGAAGTGCAGGCCGACCTGGCTTGGCAGTTCGAGCGGCGCGTGGCGTTCCTCGGCCAGGCGAATGCCCCAGATCCGCTGCTGCGCCAGCGTCTTGGCCATGAACTTGAACTTGTCGGAATCCTCGACGAGCTGGGCGAGCTGTCGCGGGTCCATCTGCGTCTTGATGCCCAGGAAATACTCGTTGGGGCGGTTGATTTGCTCGTCGGTCAATTCGGCGACCATCAGCCTGCCCTCGCGGGTGAAATCGAGCTTCATGAAGCTCGGCGCCACCGTGCCGCGAAGCAGCCTGCGGATTCGCGTGCATAGTTCGGCGAAGCACACCAGCGGCTTGTCGTGGTCGTAGGCCGGCACGTCGTACATGTCGCGGTCCGGCACCAGCGCCGCCAACTCGCCAAGCAGGCCGCGAAGCTCGAGGTACATGTCCGACGGCGTGGTGTTCGGCGCCGCCGCCATGTGCCCGAGCCTGCCGGCGTAGCAGTTCAGCGTCCGAAGGCGGAGCATCTGCTCGAGCTGCAGGCCGCGCATCGTGTCGATGCTGAAGCCGCCGCGGGTGATCTGGAGGATCAACTCGGTCCGGCTGGCCTCGACCTGGTTGCCCAGGTCGCGGATCATCTCCCGCAGCGTCGGCGAGCCGCCCAGCACAAGGCAGGGCGGCACGAAGCCCGGATCCTGCCTGGGCAGACCCACGTCCTCGCCGGTGGCGTGGGCGATCCGCAGCAGCCCGATGACCTCCAGGTCCGTCCGGTCGTCGTTGGGCAGAAGAAGCCTCGCGTTGACCTTCCGCGTGAGCACCGGCTGGGGGTTCTCGCCGGTGTTCTCGTCGTTCCAGGGCGTCTCGGTCACGCGGTAAATCCGCTTTGCCCGCCAGTCGTCGCCGCCGGCAGCCAGGCTGTTGGCCTGGTTGCCGTACCAAAGCGGCACGCCCAGCATGACGTCGAACGTGGCGCTGGAGGCCTCGAAGATCGCCTTGATGTTCAGGGCCGGTATCTCCGCCGTGGCCGGGCAATCCACCACCAGCCCGCTGGGCATCACCGCCCGCAGCGAGTCGAATTGCAGCAGCATGTTCTCCAGCGCGTCGCTCGAGAGCTTCGACTCGATCACGCCGTAGGGATACGCGTAGGCGAGCTTCCGCTCGGTCGCGGTGCTCTCCGTCAGGTTCCGCTGCATGCACTGAAGGTGGTGCGGCTGGAGAAACAATCCTTCGTGCCAATGAACTTGTCCGGGCATGATGCCACCTTCGGCCGACAATGTTATCGGCCGAGTCCTTTCATCAGGTTCTCGGCATAGTTTGCGATGGTTTCCATGATCTCGTTTTCGATCGACGCCTCGTTCAATGCTCCGGCCAGTTCGACGTATTTCCTCCAGCACTTGGTGTCCTTGCCGACAAGGAAGCCTCCGCCTTCCATCGAGGCCAGGGCCTCGATCTCGTGCGGGCTGAAGCGGGCGATGTGCCTGCTGGCAAACTGCCTGCCGGCCTGCCCGACGGCCGAGACGAGCGAGGCGATGAGCTGGCGGAGCTTTTCGAGGTCCGCGGCGACCTGCCCGCGCGGCACATCCTGGTCGCCGACAATGTTCCGCTTGAGAGTGTCCTGGAGCTTCTTGTCCTGGCGGATGTTGCTCTTGGGGCTGATGCGCCGCCAGCTTCCCCAGCACAACTGGTCCAGGCGAAGGGCGAAGTCCGCCAGCATCCCCACCTGCTCCAGGGCGCGGACGGGGTCGACCGTGGGCTCGGTCAGCTTCAGTGCCAGGCGGAGCTGTGCCTCGGCCTCGGCCGGCCAGACGCCCTGGCTGACCGTGGCCAGCCCGGCCTCCTTGAGCCGCTCGACGAGCACCTTACGCTCCCCGGGGCCGAGCTCTGCCGCACGCTCTATAAGCCTGGCCACAAGGAAATTGGGGTCCTGAAGCTCGCGCTGGTCGGTCGTGCTGCGCTCGGTGGTGTCCTCCTTGCGAAGCTGGACCTCAACCTTGGCATCCCACGAGGGAAACTCCAGCATGAGAGCCTTGAGGAAGTCCTTCCGCTGCTCGGGCGCAACCGATGACAAGGCCCGCTCGACCTCCTCCGAAAGGTACTCCTTGCGGACGTCCGGAGCCTGATCGGCGAAGTCGATCTGGACCATGCGGAGCCGATTGGCTATCGCGGCCACGTGCTGCTGCGTGCTGTCGGATGTACTACCCACCAGTCTGGCCCTTTCCAAGTCCTGCTGACCCAATCATCCGGTTTCTCAGTTGGCGGCCTATTATCGCCATTGCGGCCCGGGCTTACAAGCCCGGTGCCGCGCTGCCCGCCGGTGCGTCACGGTTTGGCGGGCGGGAGGTATCCTTCGTTGGGCATCCCGCCCAGCAGCTTCTGGAGCGTCGTCTGAATCCGCTCGCGTCCAGCCAGGAACGCCAGGCGCAACCCGACGTCCGAATAGCACTCGTTGCCGGCTGGGTTTGCCAGCGCCTGCGGTTGGTCGACCGGCACCTGCGACGGCGACATGGCCGAGCCGCCGATCACCCGCGCGTTGCCGCCGGTCTGCAACAACTGCCGCACCTGGGCAAGCGTGGGGTCCTTCAGGTCCGCAAGGGCCTTGGAGTCCTCATAGACATACTCGGCCACATTGCCAACCAGATTCTGGAAAACCCGCTGAGTGTCGTCAACGACCTTGGCGAACCACAGCACGCCGTCGTCGGCGGGGCTGGGCCAGGCCTCGCCGTCGCGGCCTAGCTTGCGTTGCGCGGCTGGGATGGACGCGGGCCAGTAAATCCCCGCGTCGGGGTAGAACATGTCGGGTTCCACCAGGTCGCCGCTGTCCTCCAGGGCGATGTCGTGGACCTTCTGGGCCAGCCACGTCTTGTCGCGGAGATTATATGCCTTGCGCGAGGCAGAGGCCTTGTCCTGCTCGTAGGCCGCCTGCCATTCCGTCGAGGTGGGCAGGCGGCAGTTGAGCAGGCGGGCGAAATACACCGCCGCCGGCGCCGGAACCTGCTGAACGGGGTGCAGCACGCTGGGGATATCGACCTTCAGGCCCGGCGCGTACAGCTTGCCCGCCAGGACCGGCGGGATCATCGGGAACCAGTTGGGATCGACCTGTATCGCCCCGCCGCCGCGAATCCAGCTTCGCGGACCTCGCACATCCTCCTCGGCGGGCAGGGCGCCCTGCATCTGCGACCACTTCTGCATGCCCATCACGACGTTTATGAACAGCCCCGTCGAGACCTCCGTGGTGCAAAGGAAGCACGGCTCGCCGTTCTTGGGCGTCACGCGGGCGAACGTGAGCTTCTGGTCGCGCCCGGTCCACGTGTACGTGACGGTGTTGGCGGTCTGCTCGGTCATCGCCCACCCGGCCGCGCCGGGACCGGCCTTGGTAAGGTCGATGGCGTTGTTCTTGGCCAGCCGCAGATCCTCGAGCTTGGCCAGCAGGGCCGTAAGATCGGGCGTCTGGCTGAGACCGGCCGGCATGGCCTTGACCTTGTCCTGGAACGCCGCGATGGCAGCCTTGACGGCATCGTCGTCCAGGTCCCGCTTGCCGGCGATCATCTGCTGGCGGAAGTCCCACATCGCCAGGCGATATTTCGTCAGCCCAGGCAGCGAGGCGTCGGAGGCCGACACGCCGAAGTCGCCCATGCTCGCGATGGCGTTCTCGATCTGGCGCGGGTCGCCGCGGGTGAGGAAGTAATCCTGCCAACGCCGCCGGCTCTCGCCAGCAAGCTCAGCCCGAAGGACGCCCTTG
>CAYOBS010000058.1:0-14741 GCA_964402305.1 uncultured Planctomycetaceae bacterium
TGGACGATGCCGCCCAGGAGGCCTGGGCCGCCCACCTGGCCGGCGCCGACGCCAACGCGGCCGTGTGGAAATACGTCAAACGAACCGCCCGCCGCGAGAGGCGAGTGGTCTGCTTTTCGCAACTCGACCCAAAGGTCCTCCACCGCATCTACTGCGAGATGCCCGAACGGTAACAGGAACAAAAACCGTCATCCGGCGGTTTTCGTTACCCAAAACGCCCGTCGAGATGTCCATATGTATTAAGGAGAGGCATCCAGCATGAGTCGAACCAGGAAGGAATCACTCCCCAGGCTCGACGAGGACCGCTTTGTGCGGGATGTCCTGGACGGCCGGCTCGGTCTGGCGGAACTGGCCGACAAGCATGGCAGGAGCCTCCTGCAAATAAGCGCCGTGCTGGCGGGCCGCAGGCATCGGCGCATACTCCGCCGCATCGATCAAGCCCTGGCCTGCGAGTGCCGCAGAACGCTGTGGCGGCTGGTGTTGCTTCAGGGCGAGGCGATAAAGGCACTGGAAAACGCCGTCAGAAGCCAGCCGGGAACCGCGTCCCTTGCGGCCGCCAAGGAGATACTCAACCGCTCGATGGATATCGAGCAGTCAGGTGCGGGCGGGGCCGCGCAGAACTCAGCGGACAGGCCGGCGGCGCGTGAGGGACCGCCAGGGCCTGTCAGGCTCCCGCAGGAAGCCAAGCGGCGCATCCTCACCGAACTCGACGGCCCGCAGCCGGAGGCGTGATTGCCGCTGGCTCACTCGACGCTGACGGTCAGCGACTGGCCGTTGCGCTGGCGGAGCTCATCGAACAGATCCCGCGTGTTGATCGAAATAATGGCTACGCAGCCATCTATCCCGGGAATGTTGCCGTCCGGATGGATGCCCAGGTCGCCCTGGCCAAGCCGCAGAAACCAGCCGAAGCCCGTGCGGTCCTTGTACGCGGGGAAGGCGTACTTGCTGTCGAAGCCCACCCCCTCGACCTGCTCCGTGCCGGTCATCAGCGACCCCGGGCAGACCGAATAGAAGCCCGGAGGCAGCGGCTGGTGCTTGCCCGGAATGCCCGACACGGCGGGCCAACTCTTGCCGAAGGCGGTAAGCGCGCCCTTGCTCTTACTGAAAGCCAGATCTGCCATGGTGCGTTCTCCTTTTCTCATGCAATCTCAGCGACGGCCAACGAGCAACCCTTACTGCCTTACAAAGATACCCGCGGCCGCCTGCTATGCCAAGAATGATATGCGGTGAAATGTGGTGAAACGAAGGGACCAGGTCATTGTCAGCCAAACAGCCCTGTGCCCGAGATGACATCTGGCTCTACGTTCAGAAACACCTCGGCGTACGGCTGCCGCACAAGGCCTTCACGCCCGGCCACTCGACGCCGCTGGACTTTGTGACCGACGCCCTGCAACGGCCCGGCGCCGACCTGGCCGTCTGGGCAAACCGCAGTGGCCTGAAAACCCTCTCGGCCTCGATTATCGCGGCGATGGAGTTCCGCTTCTCGCCGGTGCCGCTGCGGGCCCGGGTGCTGTCCGGCAGCGAGGACCAGGCGCGGCACCTTTACGCCTACTGGGCCCAGTGGTGCTCTCGGCTGCTGGGCGACCGCCTTGCCCAGGAGCCGGGCCGGCAGCTTACGCGGCTGGACAATGGCGACCTGGAGATCCTCGCCGCCAGCCAGAAACGGGTCCGCGGGGCCAAGGTCCAGCGGCTCTACCGCGACGAGGTGGACGAGATCGACCCCGACGTGCTCGCCGCGTCGGTCGGCATGCTCGCCAGCCGCCGAGGCGCCGCCGCGCGGACGATCGACACCTCGACCTGGCATCACGCCGGCGGGCCGATGAGCCGCCTGGTTGCCCAGGCCCACCAGCGCGGCATACGACTGCACAAGTGGAACATCTGGGAGACCGTCGAACGCTGCCCGCCCGACCGCCACGACAACGGCCGAAACTGCGGCTCGTGCCGGCTCGCCGGGCCGTGCGTGGCCAAGGCACGGCAGTATCACGGACAGCCCGACCGCGCACTGGGCATCGCCGCCGACGCTTGCGGGGTGCTGGCCATTGACGACGCCATCAAGCAGCTAAACCAGTGGTCCGCGCAGCAGTGGCAGGCCGAGGCCGAATGCCTCAGGCCCAGCCTCGAAGGGCTGATCTACCCCGCGTTCGACCGACGCGTCCACGTGGACCGCGAGCTTGTCCTCCGGCCGCACCTGCCGACCTGGCGGGCCATAGACTGGGGCTTCAACGAGTTCGTCTGCCTGTGGATCCAGGCCGACAAGGCCGGCAACGTGTACGTGGTGGATGAGTATTGCAGTCGGCACGCGACCACGGCCGACAACGCCCGCGGCGTGCTGGCCCGCCACGAAAACCTCCGCGTCGAGGCCACGTACTGCGACCCGGCCGGGGCGAGCCGCAACGACCAGACCGGCTACAGCGACGTGCAGGTCTTCGAGGCCATGGGAATCCCATGCACCTACGCGACCTCGCCGTGGGCAAGGGAGGTCCGCAACGGGATCAACCTGCTGCGGTCATACCTCCAGCCGGCGGCAGGCCCGCCGCGGCTGAAGGTCGCCGCAAGCTGCACCCGGATCATCGAGGCATTCGAGACCTACCGCAGCCGGCAGGTCAACGGGCAATACGTGGACGAGCCCGTAAAGCCCCAGCCGTGCGACCACGCGATGGACGCGCTGAGATACTTCGCCGTCAACAGATGCGCCCCGTCGCGCACCGAGACCCGGCGGATGAGCTATGCGTGAGGACGGTAGCCGGTAGCCAGTAGCCGGTAGCAACGGCGTTAGACGGTGGCCGCAAAACCGGCGCGCCGGGACTACCATAGGTCCTATAGGTCCTATAAGACCTATGCCGGCCCCCAACTACCATGACAACCGGCAACCGTATCCCCCGTATCCCTGCTGAAAGGGCAAATGATGGCCCCCGACTTCAACCCGTTCGACGAAGGGCCGCTGGCGCGGCTGCACAGGCCCAGGTGGCAGCTTGAGACCGACGCGGCCGAGATGACACTCGACGTGCTCGAGCGCGGCACCTACCTGCCGCGGTTCTCGCCCAGCGAGCACGACGACGACTACGCCTACCGCCGCCAGATGTGCGTGCCGCTGGACATGTGCCGCGACGGCGTGCGCATCCGCGTGGACAACCTCTGGCGGACCGCCCCCAAGCGAACGGTCGATCCGGCAAGCCGGTACCGCGACATCATCGGGCCGCTCATTCACGACGCCGACGGCGATGGCATTTCGCTCGACGCGTTCATGCGGCGGGCCGTGTGGAACCATTACGTCACCGGCGTTGACATCGTCACGCAGGTGGCCGACGCGCCGCAAGGCGCGGAAATCCGCACGCGGCGCGACCAGGCCGCCTTCCGTGTCCGCCCGTACTTCATGCAGTTCACACCGCTGGAGCGCCCGGACTGGGCCTGCAACGGCTCGCGGAACTTCACGTGGGTGCGCTACTGCCTCGGCCGGACCGCTTCGGCCGACGAACTGGCCGGGCAGGGCGGGCAGTCCGCGGACTTCCTCACACTCTCGGCCGACGGATACCGGCTGTGGCGGGCTTCCTGTCCAAAAAGTCCAACGAGTCCCAAAAGCCCAGGCTCCAGCCAGGGCGGCGACGGCGACGACACGCCCGCCGACGTGGTCCTCCTGCGCGAGGGCTCGCACTCTCTGGGTCAGGCGCCTGTGGTCAAGTTCTACTTCTCGGAATCGCAGAAGCCCGGCTGCGGCGGCGTGCCGCTCTCGCTGGTCACCCGGCCGGCCCTCGTGGCCCGCGTGGCCATGAACCTCAAGAGCCAGGCCGACTCCGAACTCCTGGCGTCCGTGCCGAGATGGCTGGCCACCGGCTTCCAGAAGGGCGAATTGCCGGACACCTACGGCGGCGGGATGCTCATCAGCGCCCAGGACCCATCGGCGACGCTGCGGGTTGTCCAGGGCGACGTCGGGCACATCATCGAAAAGCGCCAATGGCTGCTGCTGTACCTCGGTGAAATCCTCCGGCTGCTGAAGTTTCGCGGCGGAATGGCGGAGATAACCGCCTCCGCCGGCAGCGGCCTGAAGCTGGCCATGGAGCGGACCGACCTGGACAACGAGCTTCGCGCCACGGCCTCTCAGTGCGAGCGGGCGGAACTGGAGATGATGCGCCAGGCCGTCGTGCTTGCCACGGGCGATTCCGTCGCCCCGCACGAGGCGGCCGGGCGGCTGGGTTACAGCGTGACGTACAACCGCGACTTTGTCCTGGAGCCTGTCGGGGAGATGCTCGACAACATCCGCACCTGGGTTGCCGACTGCGGGGCGGTGTCCGCGTCGCTGACGGAGGTTACACGCGAGATGACCCGCCAGCTCGCCAACATGCTCGTCCGCGACGGCTCGCCCCAGCACGAGCGAATCTCCGAGCAGATCGATACCGCTCCGCTCACGCGGAGCGAGTAATCAGTAGCCGGTAGCCGGTTAGAAAAACCGTAGCCGGTAGCCGGTAGCCAGTAGCCAGTTGGGAAACAGCAAGAGCCCGAATCGGGCTTGCCTCCCCACCGGCTACTGGCTACTGGCTACCGGCTACCGGCTACCAAAGGAACCGGCTACTGGCTACAACCCCCAGCGAAGGAAACTCATGGAAGACTCCAACGATACTCATGACTTGTTTGCGGACGCACCGCCCGGCGGGCCAGGACAGGCCACGCCCGGCGGCGGGGCGGATGCCTCGCAAGATGCACTCGGCGAGAAGGCCCAGGTGCCAGGCGGGCATGACCAGGCCGATTCCGACGTGGTCTCCCGCGCCGAGTTCAATAAGGTCGTCAGCCAGAGGCAGACGGCCAAGGAGAAGGTTCGGCAACTGACGGCCCAGGTGGATCAACTGCTGGCTCACCTTGGCCAGATGTCCGAGCAGCAAGACCGGCGCGCCTTGCAGGACGGCAAGGCCGGCCGGCAGTCGGCGGAGATGGAAATGCCCGCCGACTCTCAGGCAGCGGACCTCCAGGCTGTCCAAGAGCATCTCCCCGCCCCGATCAGGTCTCACGTCGAGGCCCTTCGCGGGCGAAAGGAAATGCTTGAAAAACGCCTGGCCGACCTGCTTGCCGACCAGGAGCTTCGCGTCGCGGCCGCACGGGCCAATGCGATCAACCCGGACCAGGTTGTCGCACTGCTGCATGGCCGCGTGCGGATGGTCGAGACCGCCGCCGGCCGATACGAGGCCCACTTCACCGCACCCGACGGCCAGACGGCGATCGACGGCGGCAGCAAGCCGATCCGTGACGCGCGGCATTTCGTGGATACGTTCCTGGCCCTGCCGGAGAACGCCAACCTTGTCCGATCTACAGTGATCCCCGGCAGCGGCGCTCGCCAAGCCGGGGGAGTGATGACACACATGGACCCCATGCCCCAATCGAAGGCCGAGTTCCTGGCCCTGCCGCCTTCCCAGCGGCTTAGTGTCGCCAACCGCATGACTCGTCAGCAGCGCGACAGCATCCTGGGCCGCTCATCCGCCGACGATGGGGGCTACATCTAAGCGGCCTTTGATGAGGCCGCTTAGAGCAGGAGAGCAGTAGAAAGGAAAAAGTAGAAACAACAGCAGGACTGTTGTGAGCGATCCTCGCCTTGAAATGCGGCTGGACGGCTCTCCTGCGGTCTACTTTCTACTTTCTACTCTCCTGCCCGAACTTCAAACACTAAGCAAATCAGGAGCAATACCAATGGCACAAACCACCACCACAACCCTGGAAGCATGGGTGCCGAGCGAGCTTATCTCGGCCGACATCCTCCAGGAGACCCGTCCGAATATCGTCGTGGCCGGCCTGATCCAGCGCGAGTTCCTCGGCGCCGGGCAGGGCAAGGTCTGGGAGCAGACACAGCTTCCGACCACCACAGCCGCCGGCGTCGACGAGGACGCCGACCTGGCCGCCGTGGCCCGCACGCCGGCGACCACGGCCTCCATCACCATCGGCGAGGTCGGCCTGAGCACCGAGGTAACCGACCTGGCCCTCGAGACGGCCATCCTCAACGACCTGGCCGTCTGGGCCCGCTCCAGCGGCCGGGCCATCGCCCAGAAGATCGACGGCGACCTCTGCTCGCTGCTGGCCGGGCTAAACAGCTCCGGCTCGGGGGCCGTCGGCACCAGCGGCGCCAACCTGACCGTCGCCGACTTCATCGAGGCCATCTATACCCTCGAGCTGGCCAACGCCCCCGGCCAGAAGGTCTGCGTCCTGCACCCCGTCCAGAAGATGGACCTGTTCAACGCCCTGACCGACGCGTCGAACGGCGCGGCCGTGTTCACCAACCTGCCCGAGCTCGTCCGCGAAGGTCGGCTGCCCGATGGCCTCACGACCAACGGCTTCTGGGGCGTCTTCTGCGGCGTGCCGATCTACGTGACCACCGAGGTCGAGACGGCCAACACCGGGGCCGACCGCGCGGGCGCGATGTTCGTCCGCGAGGCGCTCACGCTTGTCCAGCTCCGCCCGTTGCGGGTCGAGTACCAGCGCGACGCCTCGGCCAGGAGCACCGAGGTTGTGGCGACCATCGCCTACGGCATCGGCGAGAACATCGACACCTTCGGTGTGCCGATCATCACCGACGCGTAACGCCCGGCACAGTAGCCGGCGATCAGCTATAGGACCTATAAGACCTATAGGACCTGTAAGGCCTATCCCCTGCTTCGCACCTCACCAAGCTGGTTTCGCGGCGGGGCGCCAGCCCGGCGCCTCGCCGCGGGCCGGCGAATCGAAAGGACTCTTCAACACATGTACGAAGACGCATACGACCTGAACGGCTCCGAAACCCAGCAGGTCCAGGAGATTCTCGCCGAGATGTCCCTTCGTGGCGGCAGGCTCACCGACGCCGCCGGCCGGCCCATTGCCTACCGCGTGCTCCGTGGGCGGCGATGGATGGTCTGCGACAAGCACCTGGTGTGGCGATATGCCCCGGAAGGCTCGCCCCAGGTGCCCCATACGCGCGGCGGGCCGTGCAGGCGGAACAGCGCCGTCGAGATGTGGACCGGCCGCTGGCGCAAGGTCATGGGCGCCGATGGAAAACCCACCTACGCCAAGCAGATCGTCTGGGTGCCGCTGGACGACCACGTCAACGGCCATCCCGGCATCAGCAAACTCGGCTGGTACCGCAGCGAGAAGGGCTTTTCGCACCCCTTCGATCAGCCCGACGCGCCGACGGCCGAGCAGATCGACGAACTCGAGGGCCGACGCGCCGAGGCTGAGCAGGCCGTCTACGCGCGAATGATGGTTGAAGGCCTCGCCGCACCCGAGCCCTCCGCCGGCACCCAGGCTGCCCGCTCGGAATCCACGGCCACCGGCGAGCCGTCCGCCGAGACCGGAGTCCCGCGCAGGAGAAGCAAAAATGCCCCTTGACCGCCGGACCGTCGACCGCATGGCCTCGGCGCAAATCCGCGACCTGATGCAGACCAGGTGTGTCTCACCCGAGGAAAAACAGCAGATCCGCCGCCGGCACGAACAGGCCGCCCGGCGGGCGGAGAAGAAAAACGCAAAACGCTGAGGAACCCAAAATGCCACGCAAGTGGGAATCCATCATCTGCTACGAGAACCGCCGGGAAGCCTTCACCACGTCGCGGTGGAGACTTTCGGGGGTAAGCACCAAAGCCGGCGCCGAGAACACCGACGGCGGCGTGCTGTGGTTTGAAATCGTCCGCGACGGGGACACCGTCACCGCCTGCCTCTACAAGGATGCCGCCCGCACCGAGGATGACCTGGTCGCCTCCGCCGAGGATGTCGATGTGTCTGGGATGGATGGCTCGCCGGCCTCGGCCGTCGAGTTGATCCTGGAGGCCGTCGACGACGGTGAGCTTTCCGGTTCGCTGATGCTCCATCAGCACCTGGCCGACGGCGTCTGCCCGGTCCAGGTGGCCCTGTGCGTTGACAGCGACCTGGACACGCTCTGGGACGGCATCGAGGCCCTGCCCGGTTATGATGCCACGGCCGGCTGTGGCGAGTTCATCCGCCTCGCGGGCGAGGATGTGCTGGCGAAGGTCTCGGCCATGTTCCACGATCGGCTCGGCGGTCAGGCCGCGGAGGCGTGGTTTCTGGCTGATGGTCATCGTGATCTTCCGGACCTGCGGCGCATCGCCAACCCAGCCCAGCTCCGCCTGGCCTGCGCACACAGGGCGCTTGAGATCGCACTGGGCCGAAGCCATCGCACGGGCGCCGAGTCGATGTACAGCCGCCTGCGCGACTACCACCGGGCCGAGTTCGACCGCGCCATGGCCTCGCTCGTGCTTGCCTTCCGCCCTGCCGGTGGGGGCTCGACACAGGCGGCGGCCTCCGGGGCCGTCCGCCAGCAGCGAGTTTGACCGCCGCGCTCTGGGCAAACCTTCACCGAGACCAACCAATGACCGCCATCACCGTTGCCAACACCGACTGGTCGATCATCGACGATGTCCGCGACGCCCTGGCCGCCGCGAAGATCGCATCCGCGGCCGTGTTCGACTCCGTCACCGTCACCACCTGCGACGAGCAGGTCCAGGCCAACCGGCTTAGCCGCTCGCCGGTGGCCATAGTGCGGTATGTCACCACGCGTGAGAACGCCTGCCCGGAGGATGTTCGCGGCGCTTGTGTCTGCCTGGAGATCATCCTGGCCGCGGCCGTGGACGACGCCGGCCTCGACGAGTCGCTACGCCTGGCCGAAATCCTGCGGCTCAAGAACGCCGCCGTCAACGCCGTCGAGGCCAAGCCGCCCACCGCCGCCTGCGCCTGGGGTTCCAGCCAGGCCTACCAGCCGCGCATCGGCTGGGGCCAAGGCCGAATCGACCTGTCCGCCGGAGAGCCATGGGCCATCTGCCGCCTGCCCGTGGAAATCGGCTTCGTGATCCCGACCGGAACTTCGCACTGACAGAAGCAGTAGCCAGTCGCCGGTAGCCGGTAGCCAGTAAAAAAGGACATACGGCGGAGCCAGGAATCCGGCGGGGCAAGTTAGTGCAATCAGAATCGCGTCGGGCTTACGGCGCGGCGATTCACATGGTGTCGTGATTCCTGCCGGCCGGCAACAACGACCTTGGGGATTGATCGCGTAATGGAGAGGCAGGCAATGTCATTCAACGTCTACCACGACCCCCGGAACGTAACCATTGGCCAGGCGGCCATAGCAGGTGTCGAATCGATCGTCGTGACGGTCCGCCGCCAGGAGTTCTGCGCCCACGGCGACGGCGAGATGCATGAGTCTGTCGCCCGCTTCACGGCCGGGCGGACCAGCGGCGCCATCACGCTGGTTGACCCCGCCGGCGCCGCAGCCGCGGCAGGGCGGGCCGGCACGCTCTCGTTCACGTGGAAGGATGTAAAGGCCCAGGCCGACAAGACCGTCACCATCGCCGGCGCCTCCATCGGGGGCTACGACGCCACCGTCGCCCGCAACGCCGCCAGCAGCGTTACGCTGCCCTTCATCGCTGAAGCGGCCCCGGTGGTAGCCGGCCAGTAACCCAAAAGGATCCGCCGCCATGAATCCCAAATTCGACACCTTCGACCTGACCACGCTTGCCGCCGCGGAGATCATCGGCAGCCCGGCCTCGCGGACCAGCCGCGAGCGGATGCCCGACGTGGCGGGGGAGTTCTTTCAGGTTCAGCCCGCCGGCGCGCGGGAAATCGCCGTGCGCGGCGTGCTGGCCTCGGCCGTGAAAACCTCGGCCGATCTAGCCGTCGCCGACCTCAAGGCCAAACTGCTGGCCATTCAGCAGTACGTCGGCGTCGTGGCAACCTACGCCGGAACCGATGGCCGGCTGTATTCCGGAAGCCTGCTGTCGGCCTATCGCCAGGCCGGGCCGATGGAGGTCTCCACCGTCGCCAGCGGCGTGCAGGCCCTGGCCCACATTGAGGCTGTCATCGTGGCCCAGCCGTAAGCGGCCTTCGGCCGCAAACTACGAATGCCACAAATGCCATGAATGCCATCCAAAGGACGGACCTCGTTGGTTAATGAAGGATGCTTGTTTGATCACTGGCATTCTTGGCATTCTTGGCATTCATCATTCGGCATTCGGCATTCTGCATTCGCAGCCTTCGCCCGCGCCGCCTACAACCTACAACCTTCTACCTACTGCCTTCTTCCCCCAATGCCCTACTGGATCACCGACATCAGGATAGTCCGCGTCGAGGAGACGCTTCTGGGCCTCATCGTCACCGCCCGGACGGCCCACCTCGACAAAGTCGTGCAGTGCTACCTTGCCGGCGAACTGGCCGGCTGGCAGGCTCCGCAGGATGGGCAGGTTCGCTTCGTCCTGCCCCAGGCCGGGCCGCGGGACACGGTGTTCATGCTGGCCGTGGACGCCGGTGACGAGCGTACGGACTACTTTCAGCAGGCCTTTGCCGTCCCGGCCGCCAGGGGCAGCAGGCTGCGGGTGGCCCTGAGACGCGACCTTCTCGACGGCTGGGGGCCGATGGACAAGTGGCGCATCTGGCGCAGCCGGCCGGGCAACTCCCAGGCCGACGTCCGCATCCATGAGACGCCGATTTTCCCCGCCGGCCAGGGCGCTACAGGCTGGGGCTGCGACTGGGGCAACGGCGGCTGGGGCTTCAGCGGCTCCAAAGCGCCCGGCTGGGGGAGCCACTGGGGATACACTTGGGGCTTCGGCATCGACTACCTCGCGTACATCACCGACACGCTGCCTCGAGGCCTCTACGCGATCTGCGCGGAGATTGAGGACGCCCACGGCAACGTCTCGCCGGCCTTCCGGACGACGGCCCGCGTGGACGGCTACGCCGAAGCGGCCGATGATCTAGCCGTCGCATCCTACGACCCGATCAACGATGCGCTGGTGCTTTCCATGACACCTTCAAAGGACATCTGAGCCATGACCGAACTCCCACTGACCGATGACCAAGCCAACGCCCTGCACGGCACGACCGACAGCGACACCGACTTCAAGTACCACTGCCCGGGCGAAGCCAGCTATTTCACCGAGGGCCAGCGCCAGCGGCACCGGCTGCTGACGCTCGCCAAGGCGATATCCAACAGCCTCCGGGTCTACCGCGACGGCGCGATGACTTTCGGCGTCCGACCCGGAAGCGCCGGCGATGGCGGCACCACGTACGCCTACGAAGGCTGCGCCGGCAACGCCCTGACCGACGACGCCACGAACTACATCTACCTGACCGCCGTCGACCTGGCGGCGGGCGACACCGTAACCGTCAACACCACGGGATTCCCGCTCCAGTCTCAAACGCCTCACATACCACTGGCAAAGATCGTCACCTCCGACGGCGGCTACGACGGCGACGACATCTCGGACTTGCGCTCGGCATCCGCGCTGGCTGTCCGGTCCGCCCTCGCTGCCGCCGCCGCCAACACGCTCGTGGCGGGATCCGCGAGCAACGCCGACGCCCTGCACATCCACGCGGCAGCCGGCCTGGCCGCCGCAGTCCAGGACCTGATGCCGACACTGACGATCACGGCCTCCGCCGAGTCGGCCCACGCCCGCACGATCACCATCCAGGCCAAGGATGCCGCCGGCAACAGCCTCTCCGAGCGGTGCGCCGTCAACTTCTGGGTCAGCACCACGGCCTACGGCGCGCCTGCCGCCACGGGCAGCGACACCTTCACCGACCCGTCGGCCGGCGGGATCCTCCGCACGATCACGGCCAAGGCGGACTACTTCGTACAGACCGACTCGACGGGCAAATACGTGTTTGTCCTGACCCACAACGACGCGGGCAGCAGCCGCTACATCATGGCCGAGATCGATGGGAAGATCTACGCCAGCGGAGAGATCACGTTCGACGCGGTGTAAAGAGGAAAAGGAAATGCCAGGAATGCCAGAGAAGAATGCCATGAATGCCAGGCCGAGGCGGCGCGCATCTTTGGGGCGTTCCTGGCATTCTGCATTCGTGGCATTATTGGCATTCGGCATTCTTGGCATTCCTGGCATTCTTCTCTGGCATTCCTGGCATTCTTCTCTGGCATTCTTCTCTGGCATTCCTGGCATTCTCATTTGGTGACGAACATTGAACGTTAACATTCAACATTCATCCCGACTCTGGCTTCCCCGAACCGGGCAGGTGACGAGCTACGCCGTCGGTGATGATGGGTATTTCCAGGCCGGCAACCCGCGCGGCGGGGCGGCCCAAGCCACGCGGTTCATCGACAACGGCAACGGCACCATCAGCGACCGCGCCACCGGCCTGCAATGGGTCAAGCAGCCGGAGCTTATCATCCCCGGCGCAACCGGTGTGTACTCGACGAATCAGATACAGGTCGCTCACGGAAACTGGGCTACGAGCCACGCATACGCCCTTGCCGAACTGGTTGCCGATGGAGATGGCTCGCAGTCGCCGGCCCTGACCATCGCCACAATCTCCAACGCGACTCTCGGCGAGGCCACCGTGTCGGCGGGACACAACCTGTCCAGCGGCCAGCGGATTATCATCACAGGATGCACCGGGTCCGCGTCGTGGATAGCGATGAACGGCACAGCCCGCACGGTGACCGTTACCGGCGCGACGACGTTCACCTTCGGCGTGAACACGACGGCGTATGGGGCCTATGACGCCAACTCCGGCACGGCCAAGCAGGTCAAATACTATGTGTGTTCGACGGCGCATACCTCCGGCACGTTCGCCGATGACATCGCCGCCGCCAAGTGGCGGCAGACTGTCTGGACGGCTAGCGCCGCCGACCTGCTCACGCCCGCCACGATGGTCTGGCCCAATGCCGAGGGCTACGCCCTGGGTTCCAAATGGGACGGCGTCAACCCGCTCGGCGCGGTCGGCCTGACCTACGCCGGATTCGCCGACTGGCGATTGCCGAACATCATGGAGTTGTACGGGATTACCGACAAAGGCAGGCAACCCTGCGGCATAGACCCCACCGCTTTCCCGAACACGGTAGGCAGTTTTTATCACTCATCGACGACTAGATTGGCAAACACGCTTCATAACTACAACGTCTACTTTGGTTCGACGCCGTATATAAACTACGTCTTAAAGACGACGGCTTCTTGGTACGTTCGCCCCGTTCGCGGCGGGAGGCTGAACGCCAATGGGTGAGAACTGCAATGGACAATTGATAATGGACAATGGACAACGGGGCCAACTGTTCCCGGCGCGCCGGGTGCAACTGTTCCCGGCGCGCCGGGTGCAACTGTTCCCGTCGCGCCGGGATCAACTGTTCCCGGCGCGCCGGGATCCACTGCCAACTGTCAACTGTCAACTGTCAATTATCAACTGTCAACTGGTGAAACATGGCTAACGAAATCCAACTGCTGCACGACGATGGGGCCGAGACGGTCTATGCCATCGTGCGGAACACGGCGGGCCAGTGGTACGACGTTGCCACGCACGGGACGTTTGAAACGTTCAGCGTCGCCAACTGGGGCGATTACGACATCCCCCTGACGGAGGTGTCCGCCGCCGCCAGCGGCAACGTGGCGGTGCAGGGCACGTTCCCGGCCGTCGCGCCGGGCTTCTACTGGCTCGATGTGTACGTCCAGGCCGGGGCGAACCCCGCGCAGACGGACTTGTGCGTTTCCAGCCGGCTTGTCTACTGGAACGCCGTCAGCCTGGCGCCCGTGCGCGACTTGCCGCCCGGCTCGGGCGGTGTCGCATCCGGCGTGCATGTCAAGCCTGGCGCCTCCGACGTGTCGATCTACGCTTACCTGACCGACGCGGCCACGGGCCAGGCATACACCGCCGCCGGCGGCTCTGCGGCGCTGAACCTGATCTATCAGCGGCCGGGCCAGCAGCAGGTGTCCGGCAACGTCACCGCCGCCCTGGCCACCGCCGACTCGCCCCACGCCGACAACCACGTCTTCCACTGCGGCGGCGGCCTCTGGCGGTGCGACTTCCCCGACGCGGCCTTTGCCGCCGGGGCCGATCGCGCCATGCTGATGATCACCCACGACAGCGGAGACATACTGCCCGCGGCCGTGGCCGTCGAGTTCTGGACGGCAAAGGCCCTTCGCGCGGCCCTGGCGGTCCTGGCCGGGAACATGACCTTCGACGAGGCCACGGGCGAAACGAGCTTCCTCGACGCCGAGGATGCCACTACCGAGCGGGCGTCCTACACTGTCTCCGCAACGTCCGTCGGCCGAAGCGACGCGAGTATCTCCTGATGGGCGGCTCATCGTTTCCATTCTGCGCCTGGCCGCCGCGAGGCCTGCCGGGCTGCCACTGGCCGGGGCTATCCCATGGCCATCGCGTCTACCGCGGAAGCGGCGGGATCTCCGGCGTGGACTTCGCCAGGCCCGTGGGTTACTCCCAGTGCGACTCGGCCGTCATCCGCCTGGCCGGCCTGGGCCACGAGCCGCTGGCTCGCTACACCTACGTGGCCCGTCCGGTGTCGGGGGCTGCCTGGCTGGAGACACCCGACCTGTCCAACGCTTGTGAGGTCGAGACCGACACCGGCGGCGACTGGCTCGGCAACCGCCCGGCCGGCGTCGAGTGGCTCTGGGCCGAGGTCGTTTCCGGTGGGCGAATCACCGTTAGCTGGTCCTACCGCACGCCGCCCGGCCGGCTGGCCCCGACGGACTTCGGCGTCTATTGCGCGCTTCGCCCGCGTATCGCCTCCGGCAGCCCGTCAGCCGTGGTGAACTACACTCGCGACGGGATCATCTCGTACACGTTCGACCTGGCCGACGGCGTGTCGTACTGGTTTGTCGTAACGGCCAGATGCGGTCCGCCGCGGCGGATCGAGTCCCGCATGCCGGCGCCCATAGGGCCTTTCACGGCTGACGCTTCAACCCCGTCGGCGCCGCTGGTCACCGTAAGCCGCACGTTCTGATCCGGCACGATCCGCCATCCGGCCGCGTCGCGCGGCC
>CAYOBS010000059.1:0-14674 GCA_964402305.1 uncultured Planctomycetaceae bacterium
CGATGATTCCTTTCGAGGCTGATGCAATTGAGGGCTTCGCTGATCATTCTCTGGGCTTTGTCGCTTGCGGCGCAGGTGTACCTGGCCGGGTGCGACCCGGTCGATCCCGCGCCCAACTTCGAGCCGCCGCACGTCGTGGCCGGGGCGCCCCAGGCCGCACCGGATGAGAACACTCTCTACGGCAGGCTCCAGAGCCGCGACAAGGATGTTCGGATCGAGGCGATTCTCCAGGCCGGGCGACAAAAGGACGCCAAGGCCGTGCCGTATCTCGTCGACCGCCTCGGCGACGGCTATGCCGAGGTGCGATTTGCCGCCATAGTCGCTCTGGAGAAGATCACCCAAACGGACCGGGGATATCGTTATTGGGCCCCCGCGGCCCAGCGCGACGAGGCCATTGCGCGGTGGCGCCAGTGGCTGCCCGGCGGCGCAGCGGGCGGGGCGGGAGGCAAGGGCCAATGACCGACTCGCCGGCAGAGCGCCCGATCCGGCTGACGATCTTTTCGTCGCCGACGCACCTTGCGGTGGTCCGCGGCGCGGTCGAAGGGCTTTGCCGGAGCATCGGCTTCGACGATGAGTGCATCACGCACGTGGTGATGAGCGTCGACGAGGCGCTGAGCAACGTCATCCGCCACGCCTACGCGGGCGCCGAGGGCGAGCCGATCGAGATCGAACTGGACTGGACCGAGGCGCGGGCGGGCGTGCGGATCAGCATTCGCGACCGCGGGCCTGCCCCGTGGGGGCGTGCCGCTCAGCCGGGGGCCTTTGTCCCTCGCGGCCCGGGCGAGATGATGCCCGGCGGCCTGGGCCTGCATATCATGACCGAGTGCATGGATTGTATCGAGTACCGCCCCGCCGAGGGCGGAGGCACCGTGTTGACCATGACCAAGCGGCTCGAACCGGCCCGCGGGAGATCGCGATAGATGAACAACCAGCCGCTCAGGCAATGTGTGAAGGCGATTCGCTGGGCCGGTCGCACCGCGGTAGTGGACGTGCAGGGTGATGTGGACCTCAGCCGGTCGAGCGAGTTCCAGCAGTCGCTGCTGGGCGTGATGGACCAGAGGCCCGAGCGGATCGTCGTGAACCTCGCCGAGGTGCCGTACATGGATTCCTCCGGCGTCGCGAGCCTGGTCAAGCTGCTCAGCCGGGCGCGCCGCCAGCAGGTGGGCCTTCGCCTTGCGGGCCTTACCGACCGCGTGCGGAGCATCTTTGAGATAACGCGGCTGGACGGCATCTTCGACATCCACGCGACGGTAGAGGAGGCCTTGGCATAGACATGTCCGGCAAGCTGATGCGGCCAAACGTGGTGGAGCTGCTGGGCGCGCGGGCCCTTGCGGCCGTCAGGTACGGCGGCGGGATGACGCTGCTTCTGGGCAGCACACTGCGCTGGACGTTCCGCGGGCTGCTGGCGCCCGGCGCGCGGTCGGGGCGCGAGGCCCTGGCGGCGCAGATTGTCCGCATCGGCGCGGGCAGCGTGGGCATAGTGGTGGTCGTGCAGCTTTTCATCGGCGTGATCCTCGCCCTCCAGATGACCCCGCCGCTGGAGCCGCTCGGGCAGGTCGACAAGGTCGCCAACGTCATTGCCTTCGCGGGCTTTAGGATGCTGGGGCCAATCATCACCGCGGTAGTGCTCAGCGGTTTCGCGGGGGCGTCCATCGCGGCTGAACTTGGCACGATGGCCGTAGCCGAGGAGATCGAGGCCCTCGAGGCCACGGCGATTAACCCGGTGCGGTACCTGGTTGTCCCGCGGGTGCTGGCGACTCTGCTGGTGACCGTGCTGCTGACGATCGGGGCCGATCTGATGATCGTACTCGGCGGCTACCTGGCCGGCCTGGCGCTCGGGCCGGAGGTCCACGTGGGATACTGGCAGCGGATTCGCGAGCAGCTTCAGTACCGCGATTTCTTCACCGGGCTTATCCAGGCGGGCGTGTTCGGGCTGCTGATAAGCCTCATCGCCTGCCACGAGGGGCTTAAGGTCAAGGGCGGGGCCGAAGGCGTCGGCCGGGCCACCACAATGACGGTCGTCTATTCCATCGTCGCGATAATCGTCTCGGCATGCCTGTTCACCATAATCTTCTACGTCTTCGACGTGTGAGGGGAGGGAAGTAGGTAGTAGGAAGTAGGAAGTAGGAAGTAGGAAGTAAGAAGTAAGAGACGTCTCTGGGAGCGTCGTGGTTTTGTCATATGACTTTGTCTGAAACCGACAACCCGAGCCGCCAGCAGCCGGTCGCCCGAGTGGTGGGCCTGGTCAAGCGTTTCAACGGGCCGGCGGTGCTCGACGGCGTGAACCTCGAGGTGTTTGTCGGCGAGACGATGGTGGTCATGGGCCCAAGCGGGTGCGGCAAGAGCACGCTGCTGCGGCACATGATCGGCTCGATGTGGCCCGACGAGGGCCGCGTCGAGCTTTTCGGCCAGGATCTCGGCGCCATGAGCGATTCCGAACTGGACTCTGCGCGAAAGCGGTTCGGGATACTCTTTCAGTCCGGGGCGCTGTTCAACAGCATGACCGTCGGCGAGAACGTGGCCCTTCCGCTGCGGGAGCACACCAACCTCGACGAGGACACTATCGAGATCATCGTGCGGATAAAGCTTGAGCTGGTGGGGCTTCGCGAGGCTCTCGACCGCATGCCGTCGGAGATTTCCGGCGGCATGAAGAAGCGAGCGGGCCTGGCCCGCGCGATAGCCCTGGACCCGGAGATACTTTTCTACGATGAGCCGTCGGCCGGGCTGGACCCGGTCACCAGCGCCGAGATCGACCATCTCATCATGGACCTGTCCGGCAAGCTGGGCGTGACCAGCGTGGTGGTTACGCACGAGATGGACTCGGCCTTTCGGATCGCCGACCGCATGGCGATGCTCGATCGCGGGCGGATGCTGATGGTCGGCTCGCGGCGCGAGTTCCAGGACATTCGCGACGGCCTGGGCGCGGGCGAACACGCCAGCGACCTGATCCGCCAGTTCCTTCGCGGCGAGGCGGATGGGCCAATCACCGCGCGGCGGCAGGGCGGTGGATACGAGGAGGACATCCTCGGCATAGGTTGATGATGACGGCAGGTGCTTCGTCCTGTCCCAGGCAGGGTGCCGTGGTTTGCTTTGATTCCGATGTAGTACGTGTTTAGCAGTCAGGCTTTCAGCCCCGTTTACGGGGCTTCGCCCGCCGAAGGCGGGTATAGACCAGGGCTTTTAGCCCTGGGGCTATCGGGACACTCTGCTGTTTCTGTTTAGCACGCTTTCAGCGTGCTTTTGGTGGGCTTTAGCCTGAAGGCCCTCAAGAACGGGTAAGCACGCTGAAAGCGTGCTGAAAGGAAGAACCAGGAAAGGTGAGTATTGCATTGTCCGCCAACCAGGCCTAAAAGGCCTGGCCTATACCCCCGCTATCGCGGGGGCAAAGCCCCGTGAACGGGGCTGAAGTCAATAACGCTAAACATGTACCCATGTACATATGGATAGGGATAGGGACGCCGCAAACCACGGCACCCATTATTCGGAGAGCATAGATGCCCAGGAAGAGATATAGCGAATTGACGGCCGGACTGTTCGTCCTGGCCGGCCTGGCCGTTGGCGCCGGCGTGGTGCTCTGGCTCGGGGCGGCCGATATGTTCAGGACGCGAGGCCAGGAGGTGGTCTTCCGCGTCAACCAGGCCACAGGCTCGGTGGGCGTGCTCGAAGGCGCGCTTGTTACCCTTGGCGATGCCGAGATCGGGCGCGTTCTTCGCGTCGAGGCCCGCCCGGCCGAGAGCGCCTGCCTCTACCACGCCCGGTTGGAACGCATGGACATCGCCATCCGCGGCGACGCCGACGCCGTCGTCGTCTCCCCGCCCATCGGCCAGGCCAAGATCGTCCTGCTCTACGCCGGCGTCAGCGACCAGTTGGCCGACGCCGGGCACCCCGTGGCGCTGCACGGCGGGCTTGACCAGGTCATGACGCGAATCAACGTCATGGCTGAGAACTTCGAGAAGGCGTCCAACATGATCCGCCTGGAGCTTGAGCCCAACCAGGCCGGCGGCCTGCTGGCGGGCATTTGCGGCGTCGTGAAGAAGATTGACAGCGCCGCCGACGCCCTGGGCAGGATTGCCGCCAACGTTGAGGGCCAGACGGCCGCGGGCGACGCAAACTCGCTTGTTGGCAGGCTCCATCGCTCGGCCGGTGACATCAACGCCGCGACGGCCAGCCTGGCCCGGCAAATGGACCCCAACGCCGGCGTGACGATCGTCGCCAGGCTCGGCCGGGCCTTGACCAGCGTGGATGCGCAGCTTGATCCAAACGTGAACGACTCGCTGATGCGGAAGGTCCGCGCCGCCGCCGATGACCTGTCCGGGATGCTCGCCGAGACTCGCCCGAAAGTGAAAGAGACGATGACATCCGTCAGCGGGGCCGCCAGGAACATCGAGGCTTACACGAAGAAGGACCTTGGGGAGATCCTGGCGTCTCTTCGCGAGGCCAACACGAAAATACTCAAGATCGTCGGCGACTTCTCGACGGTCAGCGAGCAGGCCAAGCAGATAGTCGCGACGAACCGCGACAACATCGACGAGACCCTGGACAACCTGGCGGTCGTCTCGATCAACCTCAAGGCCGCCGGCGAGGAAATCCGCCGAAACCCGTGGCGGCTGCTGTACAACCCGGACCAGAAGGAGCTTCGTTCACAGAACCTTTACGCGGCGGTGCGGTCGTTTTCCGACGGGGCCGCCCAACTCGACCAGGCGATAGCGAAGCTTCGCGGCCTCAAGGAAGTCCAGTCGGACGACCCCGAGTACGCCAAGGCCCGCCAGGACATCCTCAAGAGCCTGACGGAGACCTTCGACAGGTTCCACAAGGCCGAGGATGGGCTTTGGAAGGAGCTTCAGAAGTAACGGCGCCTTTGAGGCGGACTGCGCTGTCGCCACGTTTCCATCTCAGGCCCCAAGGGCCGATAGCGCTTAATCCCGTGAAAGGCTGCCTCCTATAACCTATCCTCTGGGGAGTTCGTAATGGCCCTGGAGAAGGAAAGGAGACAGATTTCGGGGACATAATTTCGGGGACAGATACCACAGTCAGGCAGTCAGGCAGTCAGGTAAAAGCCGCCGGCCAACGGCTACTCCCCGATCCTGCCGCCACCGCGCCACGTCTCGACTCTACCGAAATGAAATCTGGCTGGGTGCGACCAGATCAACCCCGAGCCGGACTTCGAGCCGCCGTCCTCAGTGCTTGACGCCCCAGGCATCTTCCAGGGCCGCGTACATGTTGGGGTCGTGCTGCTTTAGCTCGGCCCTGACGAACGGGTAGATGTCGTTGGTGCCGAAGTAGGCCTCGCTGTCCTCGGCGAAGTATTCCTTCTGGTCGGTCATGGCGTAGTGTTTGCCGATCTGCCCGTTCCAGATCAGCACCTTGTCGTAAGTGCCGGACTTCTTGGCGGCCTGGTAGCAGGCCATGATCTTGGGGTTCTCGAAGTCAATGACCTGGTCGTGGTAGGCGTGGGACAGCTCGTGGAGCATGACGCACGGCTGGTGCTTGACGGCGTTGAGGAAACCCCTGGCGGTGCCGATCTCGACGCACTTGACCTTGTCGGGGTTGTAGTTGTTATCCTTCAGCCAGTCCGCGCTGGGGTGGTAATGGCAGGTCCGGCCCTTTGGATTGTCGAGCTCCAGCCAGATCACGACCTTCTTGAGATGCGTCACAGCCTCGGCCGGGACTGTACGCTCGATGCGATAGAAGTGGTCGTCGATCTCCG
The DNA here is from genome assembly GCA_964402305.1 of uncultured Planctomycetaceae bacterium. Classification (GTDB taxonomy): domain Bacteria; phylum Planctomycetota; class Phycisphaerae; order SM23-33; family SM23-33; genus JAUWQU01. The sequence continues at coordinate 5,708 of CAYOBS010000059.1, forward strand.
CCAGGACATCGGAAAGGAGCTTGGCGCTGCTCTCTTCAAGCAGGTCCTTGTTGATCCGCAGCGTCCAGCCGCGAAGCTGGCGCTTCTCGTAGTAGCTGGTCGGCTTGTCGGCCGGCTGGGTGGTGGGTGTCCTGCCCTTGCCCTTGCCCCTGCTCTGGTTCTTGTCCTGGCCCGCGCTCGTGCCGCAAACCAGTGCCAGCGAGGCCAGCGCAACTGCAAGAGCCAGGCAGATCGTAATGCGTTTCATGTCGTCTTGCTCCATGTGCCGCGGGGAATGTCCGCCGGCCGGCGTCGCGGGCCGTCAACGGTGCGTCCAGCATTGCTAACGGCGGCCGGGGGCAAAGGTTTCGCGGCGAGCGACAGGCTTCAGGCTTCAGACTTCAGGCTTCAGGAAAAGAGACAAGCCGCATGGTGCATTCTCCTGCTGAAGCCTGATGCCTGAAGCCTGAAGTCTGAAGCCTGAAGTCTGAAGTCTGAAGTCTGAAGCCTGAGGTCTGAAGCCTGAAGCCTGAAGCCTGAAGCCTGAAGCCTGAAGCCTGAAGCCTGAAGCCTGCCTGTTGACATCCAGGCGGGCATACGCGAGAAGGATGGGGATTGCCAGCGGCCCAGCCGGCGGCGGGATGATCGGAGTTGAGCCATGAGCGACGAGTCCAGCACATACGATGAGTTGCCGTACAGCGATAGTGCGTTCATGCTGGCGCATCCGGACCGCCTGGCAGTCATAGGCACTCTTCACGGCCTGTCGCCGGCGCCGGTGGACCGCTGTGCGGTGCTGGAGCTTGGCTGCGGGCTGGGGGGCAACATCATTCCAATGGCGGCAGTTATGCCCGGCAGCCGGTTTGTGGGCATCGACCTGTCCGGCCGGCAGATCGAGCAGGGCCGGGCCGTCATCGAGCAGCTCGGCCTGGGGAACATCGAGCTTCGTCAACAGGACGTGATGGACTTCGGGCCTGACGAAGGCCCGTTCGATTACATCCTGTGCCACGGCGTCTACTCGTGGGTTCCGCGGGAGGTTCAGGACCGAATCCTGGCCATCTGCGGGGCAAGCCTGGCGCCCGGCGGGCTGGCGATGATCAGCTACAACACCTACCCGGGCTGGCATTTCAGCGGGGCGGTGCGGGACATTCTCCGCTACGGCGCGCGAGGCGCGGACTTGCCGGCCGAGCAGGTCAAGAGCGCGATGGACTTCCTCTCGCTGATAGCCAGGAACGTGTTCACACCCGAAAGCCCCTACGGCCAGGTCGTTCGCGCCTCGGCCGAGACGCTGGCGGGCGAGGACCCCACCTATATTTTCCACGAGTACCTGGAGAGCTGCAATTTGCCGGTAAGTTCCGAGGAGTTCGCAGGCCGGGCGTTCGCGGCGGACCTGCGGTACGTAGACGAGGCGTGCATGGAGGACATGTCCGGCCTGCTGACCGACGAGTCGCGAGGGGTCCTGTCGGCCGTGGCCGAGGATGTCATCCGCTGCGAGCGGATGCTGGATTTTCTGCGAGCCAGGCAGTTCCGCCGGGATGTGCTGTGCCGCAAGGAATTGTTGCCCGAGCGCTGGCCTCGGCCGGAGGCGATGAAGGGAATGCTGCTGGTGTCGCAGACCGAGCCGGCCTCCGCCAAGCCCGACGCCACCGGCGACGCGGTCGAACAGTTCCGCGGTCCGGCGCGGCGGTCGCTATCCACCGGCGAGCCGGCCCTGAAGAGCGCGCTAATCGCCCTGCACCGCGCCAGGCCTCGGGCCATGGAGTACTGCCAACTGCTGGCCGAGGTGCGATCCGCGGTCGGCGGCGTGGACGAGGAGCTGTTCTCGCGGTCGATGCTGGCATGCGCGATGGCGTCGCTGGTGGAGCTTCACACGTACCTTCCGCCAATTGCCGCCAGGCCGGGCGAGCGCCCTCTGGCCAGCCCGCTGGCGTGCTGGCAGGCGGCCGCGGGGAAGGTGGTGGTCGACCTGCGGCATCGCAGCGTGCAATTGGACAGTCTTTCGGCCGCGGTCTTGGCGCTGCTGGATGGCAACCGCGACCGTGCCGGCCTGTGCGACGCTATCGCGGAGCAGATTCGCGCGGGCGGGTTGACGATCGCGGCCTTGCCTGACGGTGGGCGGGAGGTTCACCGGACCGAAATTGACAGGATTCTCGGCGAGGTGCTTGACGCCCTTGCGAACCTGCGCCTGCTGATGGGGCGGGATTGATTGCGGATTGCGGATTGTCCCGGCGCGCCGGGACGGATTGCGGATTGCGGATCCTGCTCTGCGAAGCCGCTACGCAGGGCGAAGCAGGAGTTGCGGATTGCGGATTAACCCCAGACACACGGTCCCGTTGGGAGGCGCAGGGACTCAGAGGTTAGTCCCGATTCACCTTCACTGTTGGGTGGCTGTGCCTGGAGTGTGTCGGGAAGTGCCAAGCATATAATGGCTTGCTCAACGCAGCTTTGCCCATGACGAAAATGGCCCGAAGCATGCGAAAGGACACGCGATGAAGGTCGCGATGCTGGGAGATGTGCATGACGAGGACGAGGCAGGCCGAGGCCCGGCAGGATGAAGTGATCGCCGCCGCGACGGTCCTGGCCCGGTGGTGCGGGTACGACCGCCCGCACACCGAGCAGGTGACCCGGCTGGCGCTGTCGCTGCTGGACAAGTTGGCGGCCCTTCACGGTCTGGGCGAGCCGGAGCGCCTGTTGCTCCACTGCGCGGGCCTGCTGCACGACATCGGCTGGTGCGAGGGCGCCAATGCTCACCACAAGACCGCCATGCGGCTGATCCTCGCCGACCGGACCATCCCGCTGGATGAGCGTGAAAGGGCCATTGTCGCGTGCGTTGCTCGCTACCACCGCAAGGGCGCGCCGCGGGCGCGGCACGAATGTTTTGCCGCTCTGGGCGATGAGGATCGACGGACGGTCCGGCTGCTGGCGGGCATGTTGCGCGTGGCCGACGGGCTGGATTACACGCACGGCGCGGTCGTGCGGGATCTGGACGTGGCGGTTCGGCCGGGGCGAGTCGAGATCATCTGCCGGGCCGAGGCGGATGCAGGCGGCGAGTTGGCCTCGGCGGCCAGGAAGTCCGACGTGCTCGAGCAGGCGCTTGGGCGAGCGGTGTGTCTGCGGATCGAGTGAAGGCCGTCGCGGGCAAGTCGCAGGCAATAGGTAGTAGAGGCTGTCCGGTCCAAGACTTGCTGACCGACCGGATACAGGTTAAGATCATGACTTGAGAGTCAACAAATGCCACTCATTGAAGACACTATACCCAATCCCACGCCTATCTTCCGGTTCATCCATGTGGATAATCTGCACATCTACTTGCGGTGCGGCGGCATGCACGCGCCGAACTTCACGCCTGATGAGGGGCTGAAATACAAGACCATCCACAACGTGGACGTTCAGACTAAGCGGCACCACGCGCCCATTCCCTGCGGACCCAAGGGGGTCATCCACGACTACGTGCCATTCTACTTCGGCATATTATCGCCAATGATGCTGAATCTCAAAACCGGCCGCGTGGCTGGTTACGCAGAGGGTCAGGAACCCTTGATCTACTTGGTCAGCACCTGCGAATCGGTTGTAAAGGCCCAAATCCCGTTCGTGTTTTCGGACGGGCACGGGATCGCAAGTTTCACGAAATGGTTCGAAAAGCTGGCTGATCTGGACGAGGTGGATTGGGGCATGGTCGGCCAGCGGTATTGGGCGGACAACATCACCGATATGGACCGCCAGCGGCGCAAGCAGGCTGAGTTTCTCATCTACAAGTTCTGCCCGTGGTCGCTGATCCGCAGGATCGTGGTGATCGACAACACCCGTAAGGCCCAGGTCGAGCAGATATTGGCCGGCTTTCCCGAGGAAGTGCGGCGAGTTGTAATGGTAAAACGAGACTGGTATTATTGACTGAAAGGTTTGAATAATGATTGAGATAACCAAAGGCAACCTCCTGAGGGCCGATGCCGAAGCGCTGGTAAACACCGTCAACTGCATCGGCTACATGGGCAAGGGGATCGCCCTTCAGTTCAAGCAGGCATTTCCTGAGAACTTGAAGGCTTACGAAAAGGTCTGCAAGGCCCACGAGCTTCATCCAGGCCGGATGCTCGTATTCCCGACCGGCCTGCTCCAGAATCCCAAGTTCATCATCAACTTCCCGACCAAGCGGCACTGGAAGGGCAACGCGAAGATCGAGGACGTCAAGGCTGGTCTGGTGGCGCTGATTAGAGAGGTCAAGCAACTGGCCATCCATTCAATCGCCGTGCCGCCGTTGGGCTGCGGGCTGGGTGGCCTGGACTGGAATGAGGTCCGGCCGATGATCGAGGCGGCGTTCGCGGAGTTGCCAGGCGTGCGCGTGCTGCTCTTCGCCCCCGCCGGCGCGCCGGATGCCAAGACCATGCCGGTGCGCACAGCCAAGCCGAGGATGACGGTCGGCCGGGCGATGGTGATCAAGCTCATGGCCCAGTACGGCGAACTCGCGTACCGGCTAACCCTCCTGGAGATCCAGAAGCTGGGCTACTTCCTGCAAGAGGCGGGAGAGAATTTGCGGCTCAAGTATGTGCCGCACATCTACGGACCCTACGCCGCCAATCTCAACAAGGTGCTGGAAGCCATGGAGGGGCACTATACCCGCGGCTACGGCGACAGTCAGAAGCCGGATGTGGAGATCGAGCTTTACCCGCAAGCCGTGACGGAAGCGGACCAGTTCTTGACTGGGCACGAGGCCTCCCAAAAGCGCCTAGATCGCGTCGCAAAGTTGATTGAGGGGTTCGAGACACCTTACGGGATGGAGTTGATCTCCTCCGTTCACTGGGTAGCCAAACACCAAGAGCCGCCGGCGTGGAATGCGGATGCCGCCGTCCATGCACTTTATGCGTGGAACGACCGCAAGCGGGCGATGTTCAAGGCTGAGCACATCCAAATCGCTTGGCAGCAACTTCATGATCAGGGCTGGTTGTCGTAAGGGTTCCCACGCACCAACTTGCTGGGGCGTTTCACCTTGTGCATCGGTGGCATAATAGGATTGCGACCATTCTTCTCTCGTTCTTCACCCGGCGGCGTCTTTCGAGGGCGCGCGGGCCGGTGGCATGCTGGGCTGCCTCGCCTCCGCAACGCTTAACTTGGGGAACTTGCTTTCGGCGGCGGCGGGCATCTGGTACGATGTGCCGCGGGCTTGGCTTTGCAGGGACGGTTAAGCAATGGCAGAAGAGCGGCAGGGCACGCAAGAGGCGCAGACGATCGCGGCGATTGACATCGGCTCCAACTCCATTCGGATGGCGCTGGCCGAGGTTGCGCCGGACGGCAAGGTCAAGGTGCTCGAGCGCGTTCAGCGCGCGGTGCATCTTGGGCAGGACACCTTCGTCTCCGGGCGCCTCTCGACGCGGACGATGAACGCGGCGATTTCGATCCTTGGCGACTTCCACCGGATCCTCTCGACGTACCAGGTCCGGACGGTCCGCGCCGTGGCCACCAGCGCGGTCCGCGAGGCCGTCAACGCCGACGCCTTCCTGGACCGCATATTCATGGCCACCGGGCTGGACGTGGAGGTCATCAGCACCAGCGAGGAGAGCCGCCTGAAAGTTGCGGCCGTGAGGCAAGCGCTGGCGGCCGCGCCGGAGATAGCCTTTCACGACGCGCTGGTTGTGGAGATCGGCGGCGGCACGGCCCTGCTGACGCTGCTGCACGAGGGCGAGATCGTCCAGTCGGAGAGTTACAGGCTTGGCTCGATCCGCCTTCAGGAGATGCTGTCGCTGACGGATGAATCGCCGGAGAAGATGGCCGACCTCATTCGCCACCAGATCGCCGGCATGCTTTCAGCCATTGCCGGCTCGCTGCCGATGCAGAAGGTCGAGACGTTTTTCGCCGTCGGCGGCGATGCGCGTTTCGCGGCCGGGCAGATCGGCAAGCGGACGGCCAGCCCGCTGCTTCACACGGTCTCACCCAGGCAGTTCGACAAGTTGGTGGGGCAGTTGGAGGGGCTGTCGATCAGCCGGTTGACGCGGAAGTATGATCTGGCGCTGCCGGAGGCGGAGACCCTGGTGCCGGCTTTGCTGGTTTACCAGGCGCTGATACACGAGACGGCCGCAAGGCAGATTATCGTCACGCAGACGTCCATGCGCGACGGGCTGCTGCTGGAGGCGTCCCGCCGGCTGATGGGCTATGAGGACGAGGACCTGGCCAGGGGCGTGGTGCAGTCGGCGCGGGCGATCTGCGAGAAGTACCGCTGCGACATGGCCCACGCGGCGCACGTTACGGATTTGTCGTTGAAGCTGTTCGACGCGATGCAGGCCGAGCACGGCCTGAGCCGCCGCAACCGCCTGCTGCTGCGGGTGGCGGCGATGCTTCACGAGGTTGGCGCGTACGTCAGCGGGCGCTCTCACCACAAGCACAGCTACTATCTCATCAGCAACGCCGAGGTGTTCGGGCTGTCGGGCGAGGAGTTGCAGGTGGTGGCGCTGGCGGCGCGGTACCATCGCCGCGGCGGGCCAAAGCAGATTCACCCGGAGTACATTGCCCTGCCCCGCGAGCGCCGCGCCGAGGTCAGCAAGATGGCCGCCCTGCTGAGAGTGGCCGACGCGCTGGACCGCGGGCACGCCCAGCACGTGCAGGACTTCCACGTCGAGCGACACGGCGAGGAGGCGGTGCTGTTCATCCACGGCGTGGCGGACCTGGCCCTGGAGCGCCTGGCGATGGAGCGGAAGGCGGACCTGTTCGAGAACATTTACGGCCTGCGGGTTCGGCTGGAGGAGGCGCCTCTGTCTGTGCCGCCGAGCAAGGCCGGACATTCCAAGGCGCCCGCCAGACCGCGCGGCGCGGCAAGGTAAGGGACAATTCGTGGCCGACAAGCGACAAGACAAAAAGGGCAAGCCGCGGCGGATCGACCTGGACAGCCCCGAGCTTTACATCAACCGCGAGATGAGCTGGCTGGAGTTCAACGACCGCGTGCTTCAGGAGGGGCTAAACGAGCAGCTGCCGCTGATGGAGCGGCTGAAGTTCCTGGCCATCGTCAGCTCGAACCTGGATGAGTTCTTCATGATCCGCGTGGCCGGGCTCAAGCAGCAGGTGGCCGCGAAGGTCCGCCGGCGGGACATATCGGGCGTGACGGCGTCGCAGCAGCTCACGCGGATCGCCCAGCGTGTCAACAAGATGGTCCGGCAGCAGTCGGAGGGCATCCGCCGCGTCTTTACGGCCCTGGACGCCGAGGGCGTACACTTCCTTTCCCCGCGCGATCTGACGCCCAGCCAGCGGAACTTCCTGGAGTCGCACTTCCAGCTCGAGATTCAGCCGGTGCTGACGCCGCTTGCGATGGACCGCCTGGAGCCCCAGCCCGTGCTGCCGGGGCTTCAGATGATGCTGGCGCTGCGGCTGATCCCCAGTGCCGCCGCACAAGGCGCCGGCCCCGCCGGCAGCGCCGAGCCGATCGACCGCGTGGCCGTCGTGCCCGTGCCCACGGGCCTGCCCAGGCACATCGCCTTGCCGGCCCGCGAGGGCATGCACCTGGTCAGGCTGGAGGATGTGATCGCAACCCACGCCGGGGCGCTGTTCCCCGGCCATGATGTGCGAGCCTGCACCGCGTTCCGCATAACGCGGGACGCCGACGTGGCGATTCAGGAAGATGCAGCCGGGGACTTGCTCGACGCCATCGACAAGGCCGTAAAGGAGCGAAAGCGCCGGGACCCGGTCCGGCTGGAGATCCCCGCCCGCGCGGATCGCTGGCTGCGACGGTGGCTGATGAACTGGGTACACCTGACGGGGCAGGATGTGTACCAGGTCGATGGCATGCTGGATGCCGCCGGCCTGATGGAAGTGGCGATGCGCCCCGGCCTGGAGAGGCTTCGCGAGACGGACTGGCCCCCGCAACAGCCGCGCGACCTGCCGGACGCCGAGGAAGACCTCTGGGAGGCCCTGGCCGACCGCGACGTGCTGCTGATCCATCCATACGAGTCTTTCTCGACCGTGATGCACATGGTCGAGAAGGCCGCCGACGACCCGAGCGTGCTGGCGATCAAGATGACGCTCTACCGCACCAGCGGCGACTCCCCGATAATCGCCGCCCTCGAGCGGGCCGCGCTGTCCGGCAAGCAGGTGAACGTGCTTGTGGAGCTAAAGGCGCGGTTCGACGAGGCCAGGAACATCGTCTGGGCGCGGCGGCTCGAGGAGGCCGGGGCGCTCGTTATCTACGGCATCGCGGGGTACAAGACGCACTCCAAGGCCCTGCTGGTCGTGCGGCGCGAGGCGCATCGGATTCGCCGATATGTTCACCTTGCGACGGGCAATTACAACGACAGGACCGCCAAGCTGTATTCGGATATCGGCCTGATGACCAGCGACAACGACTTCGCCTGTGACACGGCCTCGTTCTTCAACCTGCTGACGGGCTACAGCGAGCAGGTGGGCTGGTCGAAGCTCGCGATCGCGCCGACGGGCCTGCGCCGCCGCTTCGAGGAGTTGATCGACCGCGAGATTGACGCCTCGACGCCGGAAGAGCCTGGGCTGATCATCGCCAAGCTCAACAGCCTCAACGACAAGGGCATCGCCAAGGCGCTCTACCGAGCCAGCCAGGCCGGGGTGCAAGTCAAGCTCAACATTCGCGGAATCTGCTGCCTGCGGCCCGGCGTGCCGGGCGTGTCGGACAACATCGAGGTCACCTCGATCATCGACCGCTACCTTGAGCATGCGCGGATCTTCTACTTCCGCAACGCCGGGCACGAGGAGGTGTACCTCAGCAGCGCCGACTGGATGGGGCGGAACCTCGACCGCCGGCTGGAGATTCTCTTCCCGGTCCAGGCCCCCAAGCAGCGCCGCCGGCTCGTCGCGACGCTCAAGACGTACTTCGACGACAACGTCAAGGCCCGCAAACTAATGCCGGACGGCACGTACGTACACGTCCAGCGCCCCGGCAAACGCGTGCGGGCACAGGAAACGCTCTACCGCCAGGCCGTGCAAGCCGCCCGCGCCAACCCCGCCGCCTTGACGCGCTTCAAACCCCTGACCCGGCCGGAAAACTGA
>CAYOBS010000060.1:0-14646 GCA_964402305.1 uncultured Planctomycetaceae bacterium
AGGAGCGGGCCATGATTAAGCGAGCCTGGGAGGAGCACCTGTGGCCGGCCGCCTTTAGCGTATCGCCCCAAGTGGCTTACGACCTGAACGTGGTGGTAGCGGAAGAGTGTCCTGACATAGCCACTCGCCTCGGGGCGGTCATGTTCCTGAACACGCCTTCGCAGGACCCCAACGTGGTGATCCCGGAGCCGGCCGTCGCCGTGCGGGTCACCGAGAAGATTTTCGCCAAGGCATTCGAGTTTCACGGAGATCGCCTGACGGACGACGCAAAAGTCGTTTTGGAGGCGGGGGCCGTTATGGGCGGAATGCTGATTGGCCCTTACTTCCAGCGCAAGGCCATGACCGTGGAGCCATTAACCAAGGAGAGCTTCGAGAAGGCCATCGGCGAACTGCTGGCTCACGCCGAGGCGACGAGGAAGGCTGTCAAAGAGGGAGCCGAACTGCTGGACCCCTGGATCAAAGACCTGAAGGAGGGACAAAAGGAAAGCGGGCATGCCGTGGAACTGGGCCAGGCCCTGAAGGCGGTTACGGCCGTAGCGAAAAGGATGTTCGACGCCACGGACAAGAGGGACATGGCTGCCTTACGCGACTGCTTCGCCGGACCAGTCGAGTTAGATAAGGAAGATCCCACGAAGCCTGAACCTAAGGTTCGATTCGTGGGTCTCCTGGTACGGAACATTGTCAGAGGAGAAGACGGCAAGCTCAAGACAATCGACAGCATCATCCAGTGGACGGAGATTGACGCCAAGGGCCGTTGCAAGTTCTTGAAGGAGGAAATGAGCTTTGTAAACACGGCCAAGGGATGGCTCATAGATGGCTAGCTGGCACGTTGGTTCAGCTTCGGCCCAATGGCGCAGCCTCGGCCAGCCGCACAGGAGGATGATGGGTTTGCCCACATCTCTCGCTGCTCTTGCCAGCAGAGCGGCATCTCCCCGTGAAGCCTGCTCAAGCTGATACCGTCTGGCTCATTTCCGGCCAAGATGGCCCCGATGATATCTGGTGCCAGCGCAGTGAGACCCAGAATGCGGCTGACGTATGCCCTATCCACGTTGTGCTTGGCGGCAATTGCCTCGACGCCGGGTACTTCGCCCGTGTCGATCATCCGCTGCCAGCGGTACGCTCGGGCCAAGGCTACCACCAGCGGCGAACGTGGGCCAACGTCGGCGGTCGTGGCGGCGTCCGGCGGCAGGATGATTTCCTTCCGCCCGCTACAGGTCTTGAACTCCATCGGCACGCGGATGTCCACCGTCTGGCCGTCCTGACGCGGCAACACGCCGCCAGCGGCGCCTTCGGCCGAGCAGTCGCCGGCCAGTTCGGCCACCAGCGAGTTCAGCCCGTGCAGCCGCAGGCGGATAAGCAGGCTGTCCCGGCCGACGACGACCTCCTGGACCAGCAGCTTGACGATCCGCTCTTTCTCGGCCTGCACCGTCGCTTCCACGTCATGCCGGTTTGGCTTGGGATAGCGGCAGGGACACCGAGAAGACCGTGCCGCCTTCAGGGCGCGAGTGGACTTCGATTCGGCCGTCGTGGAGCTCTACTATTCGGCGGGTGATCGCCAGGCCCAGGCCCGTGCCGTCGGGGAAGTGTTTCTTTGCTTCGGGGCTGCGGTAGAACTCCTGGAAGAGGTGGCGGCGAGCCGGGGCGCTGATGCCTATGCCCGTGTCGGCCACGCGGAGCACGGCCGAGGTCCCCTCGATCGCCAGGTCGATCTCGATCCGCCCGCCTCGCGGGGTGTACTGGATGGCGTTGGCCACGAGGTTGGTCACCACTTCGCGGAGCATCTCCTCGTCGCCGCGTACCTGCGCGGCCTGGGCGGTGGCCGTCAGGGAGACATCCTGCACCTCGGCCTGCGGGCCGAACAGCTCGACGGCGGCGTCGACGAGCTCTTCCAGGCCGACTATCCGCATTTCCTGCCCGGCCGCGGGCGAGTGCAGCCACGAGTAGTGGCGCAGGTCCTTGACCAGTTCCATCAGGGCCTTGATACGGCGTTTGGCGCGGTCGATGAGCCGGCGGTGGTCGTCGTTGAGATTGTCGGCGCTGCCGGAGATCGCGTCGAGGATGCTGAACATCGAGGCCAGCGGGCTTCGCATCTCGTGGCCGGCCTGTCGCATGAAGAGGCCTTTGGCTTCGTCAACGTCGCTGAGTTGGCGGTAGGCGTCCTCGAGCTGCGCCTCGCGGCCGCGAAGGCGGGAGGCGATCGACGAGCCGATGAAGACGATCATGAACATCATGGCCGTCAGCGCGCCGGTAACCTGCGCGACGTAGAGCACGTCGGTGTACAGGCCCGCCAGGGGCTCAGCGGCGCCCGGGGAGTACGAGACAACGCTGACGTGTGGCAGCACGCCCCACAGCTCGCCGTAGGCCATCGCGTGGACAAGCGCCGCGGCGCCCAGGGCGGCCGTGTATGCCAGCCAGGCCGGCAAGAGCTCGGCCGCGATCACCAGCGGCAGCAGGATCAGGATGATGAAGTAGTTCTCGACGCCGCCGGTGCAGTGGACCAGGCCGCAGACGGCCAGGCTGTCGCAGGCGATCTGCCCCAGCGCCAGCGCGATGATGATCCGCCTCGTGATCTGCCGCCGGGCACTGACGACGTGCTGAAGGAAGGTGAACAGGGCGTTGTAGAGGAAGATCAACAGCACGGCGTCGGTGGCGGGGCTGAGCCTGGGTTCTTCGGCGCCCTGGCGGAAACGCATGCCCATGATGCTCCATGCCGCCAGCAGCAGCATCAGGGCAAACAGGCCCATGAACCATCGGATGTGGATAAACCACGCCAAGCGGTCGAAGAGTTCCCGCTCGGTCAGCGACAGCCCGTCCCGCGCCGTCGAAGTGCCGGAAGGACCACTGACCATGGCCGAGTCTCCGAACGTAAAGGGGCTTGTTCAAGCCGCGATCAATCCGACGCGCCCGCGCTTTGGCGCACGTTATCGGCAATCGCCCGCAGCGCCGATGCCACGCTGTCGACGGCGGCGGCCACCGGCGGGCAGAGCGGTGCCGCCGTCGCGGCCTGGGCGGGCTGAATGCCGAGCACCGCCGTCGGGCATGGATGCACCTGTGCCAACAATTCCAGAAACGCCGCCGGCGACGGCCCGTGCGTGCCGGGCCCCTGGCCGGTCACTCGCTCGCCCTCGACCATCGCCACCGTGCCGGGTGAGGCGCCGAAGTCCATCGCGTCGATCACCAGCACCGCCGCGGGGCGGCTGTCGGCAATGAGAAACAGGAAGTTCTCCGGCGCGGTCTGCACGTTATACACATTCCATGGCCCACCCCCGCCAAGACGCCGCCCTACGCATACCCCGGCCGCGTCATCGCCGAGAAGCTCGTTGCCCATGCAGACAATCGCCGCGCCGGGCTTGAGCAACTCACACAGGCGATCCACGATCTCCGGCGAAAGAAGACCTCGCGCAGACCCGCGGTCCCTGCGGGAGGGCGCCGAGAGCGCGGAGGCAACATGTTTCACAGGTGGTATTCTTTCCATTCTCTTCTCAGCGGCCCGCCTATGTCCTGGCACATTGAGCATTTGGCACCTGCCTGCCGGCAGGCAGGTTTGAACATTTATCACCTGCCTGCCGGCAGGCAGGTTCGCGGGCGAAGCCCGCGCTCTCATTGCCCCCACAGTTCGTGAATCACCGTCGTCCGCCGGCACGCGGGACACTGGATTCGCATGATGTCGTTGCGGGCCAGGGCGGGCTCGCCCGGCCTGGATACCTCCTGCCCCACCAGCCTGGACGGACCGTCGGCGGTCAGGACGAGCGTGGGGTTGGCGTAGAGCTTGGCGCCGAGCTTTTTGGCGATCCACAGCAGGTGCTTTCGCGTCGCGACGACCGCCCCGCAGACCTCGCAGAGCACAAGATCGTGCTCGACGTGTTGGCGGCACTGCGAGCGGTCCAGCGTGCCAAGATCGTACTCCTTAGTCAGGCGGATGCCCTCGCCGGTGGTGCAGTTGAGCTCGCACTGGCCGCAGAATACGCACTTGTCCCATCGCTGCTCGATCACGCGGATGGGTTCGCCGGGCCGCGTCTCGTCGCGGACCCGGATCGCCAGGGCGGGGCAGACCTCGGCGCACGCGCCGCAGCCGACGCAGCCGGCGTCGTCGAACTTCGGCCGGCCTCGGAACCCATCCGGCGGCTCGTGCGGCACGGCGGGGTACTTCGAGGTGTACGGCCCGAAGATCACGGCCCGGACGGCCTCTTTAAGTTCACGAAGCTTGGGTTTCTTCATTTTCGGCCCTCTGCGATTCGGCGGCGGCGTGCTCGTTTCGGATGTCCTGTGCCCTGGGTGCGAATGCGTCCTCGACGCTGGCGTTCCAGAGCGGCACGCCGGAGAGGTACGCCCCGCGGCAGATGGCATGGGCGGCCACGGGGCTGGTCAGCAGGATGAACACCGCGCAGATGATCGCCTTTATGCCCATCGGCCAGATCGCCCCGCCGGATGCGCCGAACGCGGCGACCGCGACGCCGGCGAGCAACACGCACGTGCCCAGCGTTACGCACTTGGTGGCCGCCTGGGCGCGGTTGTAGACGTCGGGCAGGCGGACGAGCCCGACGCACCCCAACAGGTCAAACGCCAGACCGATCCCGATCAGCCAGTATGCGATGTCAGGCATCGTAGGTCCTGCCTTCCAGGTATTTTGCCAGCGCCAGTGTGCCGACGAAGCTTATCAGCGCCCAGGCGATGGCGATGTTCATGTAGTATTCCAGCCCGGTCCACAAGGCCATGATGCAGCAGAAGCCGACGATCAGCGTGCCGAGTATGTCCATGGCGATCGTGCGGTCCGGGGCGCTTGGGCCCTTGCCGATGCGATACAGGCACAGCATCGAGCACAGCACAAGCAGGCCGAAGGCTATTTGCTCGAACGCGCTCATTCGAAGATCCTCCTCAGCAGCGGCTCGAAGCACCCGCAGATCTCCGCCGTCCGCCGGGCCGCGTCGTCCGTGTGAATGTTGATCCAGTGGATGTAGAGGTCCTGCCCGTCGATGTCGATCGTCAGCGTGCCGGGCGTCAGCGTGATGCAGTTGGCCAGGAACGTCCGCGACATCTCGCTGGTCAGCGTGGTTTGGACCTTGACTATGCCCGGGCGGATCGGCACGTCCGGGTGGATGACGCGAAAAGCCACGTCGATGTTGGCCCAGACGCAGTACCACAGGAAGTACGGCACGAACAGGATCAGGAAGAACCACCGCCGGGGGTCCAGCGCCTTGACAAGCCCGTCGGGGTAGATTTCGCCCAGCAGGGCCCCGACTATCAGCGCGAAGAACACGCCCGTGCCGATCACCCAGGGATCGAGCGACCAGAACAGCAGCACCCACAGTGCCAGCACGGACAGCATACACATCAGCCATTTCATGGGGCGCCTCCCGTTGACAATAACCGGCCGGCGCCGAGAAGGGCATCGGCCGCGGGGCCTAAGACGTGCTGGCGAAGCGGCACGATCGCCAGGCCGGAGACTATGCAGAGCACCGCCAGGACCACCATCGCGGCCTGCATGAGCACGGGCGCCTCGACGGCATTGGCGGCGCGGTCGGCGGCGGCGGCGCCCTCCAGCGCATATCGCTGGACCTTGATGAAGCTGATGAGCGTGACAAGCGCGACGAATACCGCCAGCGCCGCCAGCACCTCATGCCCGGCCAGGACAAGCGCGACGATGATGATGAGCTTGGAGAAGAACCCGTTGAACGGGGGCACGCCGGCGATGCTCAGCGCGCCGACGCGGCAGCAGAAGCTGGTGACCTTCATCCGCCTGGCCAGGCCGCCCATTTTCTTCAACTCCCGCGTGCCGGTCTGCTGCTCGATGGCCCCCGACGAAAGGAACAGCAGGCTCTTGAACATCGCGTGGTTGAAGAGGTGGAACAGCCCGCCGAAGAGGCACAGGCCGGCAAGGGCCATGTCCGGCGACGGCCTGGCTGCCACCTGGGCGGCGGCGCCTATCGCCAGCACCACGTAGCCCATCTGCGAGATGCTGTGGTACGCCAGCAGCCGCTTGATGTCCCACTGCCCCACGGCCAGCAGCACGCCGATCAGCATCGACAGCGTGCCCATCGCCATGAGAATCGCCGCCAGGCGGTCGCTTGCCCCGAAGACGTTGAAGACAACCCTTGCCATCACGTACACGCCGGAGGCCTTGATGAGCACGCCGGAGAGCATGGCGGAAATCGGCGCCGGGGCCGATGGGTGCGCGTCGGGCAGCCAGGCGTGGAACGGCACCATCGCGGCCTTGAGCGCCAGACCGCTCAGCAGCAACGCCGCGGCCAGCAGAACCGCCGGGCCTCCAGGGCCGACCTTGCCCAGCAGCGAGTGGACCAGCGCCATGTTGAGCTGCCCGGTAAGCGAGTAGATGACCGTCACGCCCAGCAGTATGAAGGCCGAGCCGACCGTGCCGAGGACCATGTACTTGAACGCGGCCTCGAGCTCCTCGGCCTCGCAGCCGAAGGCGACCAGCGCGTACGACGCAATGGCGGCGATCTCCAGAAACACGAACAGGTTGAACAGGTCCCCGGCAAGCACCACGCCGTTCATCGCGCCGACCATCAGCAGCAGCAGCGAGTCGAAGAGCCAGACCTTGGTGAACCGCCGCATGTACGGCACGGCGAATACAAACGCCACCAGCGACACAAGGTTGACCGTCACGGCCATCAGCTTGGAAAGCCCGTCGCAGACGAGCTCTATGCCGATGGTGCTTCCCGGCCCCCAGCCGCCGACGAAGAACCTGATGTCCGCGAAACCAAAGAGCATGGCCGAGATCACCAGGTTGGCAAGCACGACCGCCATGGCCAGCGGGGCGGTCAGGCGCCTCAGCCAGTTCACCTGCGCCATCGCCACGACGCAGAACGCCGCGCCAAGCGGCAGGATCACAAGCAACGGCACGAATGGCATCATTGCATCGCTACCTCAGTTGTCCGCTCGAGGCCCGAGGCTCTCAGCCCCGCAGCCTGCGAATGCGGTTGGTATCAAAGGTGCCGTACCTCTCGTACAGTCGAATGCCCATGGCGACCATCAACGCGGTCAGCCCCAGGCCGATGACGATGCTGGTCAGGACCATCGCCTGCGGCAGCGGGTCGACGGCCAACGCCGCGAGTTGGGCCGGCGTCTGGCCCTCGGCGAGGATCGGCGGAAGCCCGCTTTCGCGGCAGCCCGCCCTCACCACTTCGCGATAGCCCACCAGCACCAGCAGCAGGTTAAGGGCGTAGTCGATCGCCAGCAGGCCGACGATGATCTTTACGATGTTCTTCTTGGCGACCATGGCGTAGAACCCCGCCAGCAGAACCGCGAAGGCGAGGATGTAGATTCCGGTGCTCATGCCGTTTGACCTCCCTCGATGGCGCCGCCGGCGGCATCCGCGCCCTGGCGCCGGAATGCCGACAGGGCCAGGAACGCCCCGACAAGCCCGGCCGCCACCTTTATCAGAATGCACAGGTTGGACACGAGAATCGTCCCGCCGGAAAACAGCTTGCCCACCTGACCTTTCGAAATGTGCCCGATGAAGTTGACGAAGAACCCGCCCGAGAAGTACCCAAGCACCGCCACCACCAGGAAAAGCCCCGCCCCCGCGGCGTCCCACAGGTGGCACTGGGAGGGCGTGAAGATTCGCTCAGCCGTGCTACGCCCGAACGCCAGGACGATCAGCACCGCCGCGGCCGCGAGAATCACCCCGCCCGCGAAGCCCCCGCCGGGGCTGATGTGCCCGGTAAGCGCGATGTATATGCCGAACACGGCGATGAACCCGCCAACCAGCCGGGCGGTGTTCTTTACGATTGGCGTCATTCCTTCGCTCATCGCTCGGGCTCCTTTGTTTCCTTGCGCCGGCCGAAACGGCGGAGCACGGCGTACGTTCCGAGAATGGCGACGAAGATGATCGTCGCCTCGCCCAGTGTGTCGTACGCCCGGTAGTCAAGGATCACAGCCATTACCACGTTGGCCGCGCCGGTCTGCTCGGCGGACCTGGCCAGGTAGTCGGCCGAGGCGCCCGGCGGCACCTCGTCGCCGGCCTTGTGGCCGAGCACCGGCTGGCCGAAGGGCGGGATCGTGCCCTTGCCCTGCCCGCCGGCAAGGGCGAAGTAGGCCCCGCAGAGCAGCACCCCGCCGGCAAGCATGACCAGTGCGGTCCGCAGCGCGTCGCGCGGGGTCTCGGTTTCACCCGTCGTGTCTCGCCGCGTGACGATCAGGCGGATCAGCAGCACCAGCGCGACGGTCTCCACGACAACCTGCGTGATGGCCAGGTCCGGCGCGCCGAGCAGCAGGAAGATCACGCTCAGCGCGAAACCCGCCGCGCCGATGGCGATGACCGAACTGAGCAGGTCGTCGGTCTCGACGGCGATAAGCACCGCCGCCAGCATCACGCCCAACAGCATCAGCACCAGGTATTCCATGCCCATGTTCACGTCCCCACGGTCAGCAGGAGGTATACGAGCGTCACGGTCAGCCCGAGCAGGCACCACGTGACGTAAAGGCTCAACAGGCCGGTGTGCTGGGCGCGGAGCAACTGCACCAGCGTCCCGCCGTGCTTGCCGGACCAGTAGTAAACATCCATCGCCCCGGCCTGGCCGTTATCGAGCAGGCCTCCGACTACCGGCAGTTTGTGGATGGTCTCGTAGAACTGCGTTCCCGGCACGCGGAATCGCCCATCTCCGGGCGCGGGCACCTCGCCGCCGAGGAACGGACGCACTACGCGGATCCGCCGCCCGAAGCTCGAAACCCAAACGAAGCCCAGCCCGATGGCCAGGCCCAGCAGGATCAGCACGGTCGCCCGCCCGGGGCTCCAGAGGCCCTGAGGCAGGTTGACCGCCCCCCCGGCCAGAACTGGCAGCGGGCCGGTCGCGGTGCCAATTACCGCCGGCTGCGACAGGCCGTCGATCGCCAACCCCGGCGCGATGCCCAGCACGATGCACCCGACGGCAAGGATCACCATCGGCGCGGCCAGGAACAAGTCCTCCTTCACGTCCCGCCGGTCGCGATGGGGCCCGGCGCCCTTCGGCGGCGCCGACAGGAATGCCGAGTACATCACCTTGACAAAACTGGCCAGCGTAAGGGCGCTGCCGAAGACAGCCACGACTATCAACGTCATGCCAAGTGCGTGGTTGGGAATCGACAGCGCGCCCTGGTATATGAGCCACTTGCTGACAAAACCGTTGAGCGGCGGGACGCCGGAGATCGCCAGCGCCGCGACCGTCGCGCACGTGAACGTGATCGGCAGCGACCGCGCCAGGCCCCCGCCGTCGGCGATCTCGTCGCTGCCCGTGGCCCGGCCGACCACGCCGCTCATCAGGAACAACTCGGACTTGTAGATCGCGTTGTTGATCATGTGAAACAGCCCGCCGACAACGCCGATCGTCGTGCCCGTGCCGATGCCCAGCACCATATATCCGACCTGGCTGACGGCGTGGAACGAAAGCAGCTTCTTGAGGTCGTGCTGGATCATCGCCATGAGCACGGCCGAGATTATCGTCACGGCCCCGACGGCCATCATCACAACCTGCATCGTCCCGTCCGGCTTGAACATGTGCAGCGCCAACGTGGCAAGCAGGTAGATGCCCAGGAGCTTGTCCAGCGCCGCCGGCAGCAGCGCCATTACCGGCGTCGGCGCGTCGGGGGCGATGGCGGGCACCCACGTGTGCAGCGGCACGGCCCCCGCCTTTGCCAGCGCCGCGGCCATGATCAGCAAGTATATGACGTATCCGACCGGCCCCATGTTCCCGACGCTCACGGCTGGGCCGGAAAGCGACCAGTTGCCCGACCCGCCCGGCTGGGCGGCCAGCAGCACTATCGCAAACAGGAGGCACGCGTCGGTGAAGCCCAGGATGGCGTACGCCTTGGCCGCGCCCGCCTTCGCCTCGCCCCGGCCGAGGTTCACCATGAGGAACAGCATCAGCGTTACGATCTCCCAGCCGACCAGCAGAACCATGAGGTTGCGGGCCAGGCCGACGATGCACGCCCCGCCCAGTGCCCACAAGAGGTACGCGTAGAACTTGCCCTCCCAGTAATGCCCCTGCATCGCGCGGATGCTGTAGACGGCAATCAGCAGCGAGAAGGCCGCGCTGCCGATGACAACCACCATGCCCAGCGCCGACGGACCCAACTCCACCGTCAGCGACACGCCCTTTGCAAGCTCTGCCCACTGGAAGATGAAGTCGCCCGGCGGGCGGTATGCGATCGCCGTAGCGAAGCCAAGCGTCGCCGCCGCGCCAACCAGTGCCAGCACCTTGCACAGTCCGGGCAGCCAGCGGCTCAGGACATACGCCGCCGCCCCGGCCAGCATGGCTGCCGTAATCGGCAGCACGGCCGGGTCAAGCAGGGCTCGAACTATGTCGGCTATCGTGTCCATCGCGGCCTCACCATTCCTTCCGCATCCGTCGCGTCTTTTCCTGCGAAAGCCGGACGAGTTCCTTGAAGCCGTACCGCCGGCGCGGGTCGCCGGCGTCGACGACCGAGCAGAGCCGCTCCGTGCATGAGTAGCACGGGTCCACGCTCGCCAGCGTTATGGCCACGTCGGGCACTTGCAGCCCGATGCACGAGGCCGCGAACGTCGGCACGTTGACATAGCTCGGGGCGCGGATCCTGTGCCGCACGGGCCTGTTCGTGCCGTCGGAGCGGACGTAGTGGAACGTCTCGCCGCGCGGGGCCTCGACGTGCCCGATGGCCTCGCCGGGCGGGATAGCCTCGACCTTCGCGTCGATCTCGCCCTTGGCGCCCCGCAGGTGGGCGCAGCACTGCTTGATGATCTTCACGGACTCGAAGTTCTCCAGCAGCCTGACCACGGCCTTGCCGAACACGTCGCCGCTTGGGGCCGTTATTACCTTCCAGTCCACGCGGTCGTACGCCGCGTAGGGGTCGTCGCGCCGCACGTCTATCGGCACGCCGCTGCCGCGGGCGGTCGGGCCGACGGCCCCGTATGCCTTGGCGTCGGCGGCGGACAGCACGCCCACCTTCTTGAGCCGCGCGTGCAGGACAGGGTCGTCCAGCACGGCTTTGGTTATCATTTCCATCGGGCCCTGAAGCTCCGTCACCACGCGGTCGACGTGGGCGAGCTGATCGTCGGTCATGTCGCGCCTGACGCCGCCGATCTTGCAGTTGGCGTAGTTGACCCGGCTGCCCGTGGCGGCCTCCAGCACCTCCATCACCGGCTCGCGGTACTTCCAGGCCCACATGAACACCGTGTTGTAGCCCAGGAAGTGCCCCGCGAGGCCGACCCACAGCAGGTGAGAGTGCAGCCGCTCAAGCTCGTTGACGATCGTCCGAAGGTACAGCGCGCGCTGCGGCACCTCGACGTGCGCGATAGCCTCGACCGCCTGGATGTACGCCAGCGGATGACTGGCCGAGCAGATGCCACAGACCCGCTCGACAACGAACGGGACCTGGTCGAACGTCTTGGACTCGTTGAGCTTCTCGATTCCGCGGTGGTTGTAGCTCAGCCGGACATCGACGTCCACGACCGTCTCGCCGTCGAGGTAAAGCTGGAAGAACTCCGGCTCCTCCTGGAGCGGGTGGAACGGCCCGATGTTTATTACCGTCTTGCCGGGATGCTTGATCTGACCTTTCGTGCCGGGTGCGGGCGGGGCCGAAGGCGGCGAAAGAACATCCGGCGGGGTCTGGTTGGCAGGCAGGGGCGGACGGTCCGTCACCTGGTCGAACTGCTTGCGAAGCGGATGGAGCCCCTCCGGCCAGGAATCGTCCAGCACCAGCCGGCGCATGTCAGGATGGCCGGGGAAGTTCACGCCGAGCAGATCGTGCATCTCCCGCTCGATCCAGTTGGCGGCGGGGACTGCGTTTGCGACGGTGTCCAACTCCAGCGCCGGCCGGGCCGCCAGGGCCTCCAGCGTCACCACGATCCCCGCCGGCTCGATGGCCCAGTGGTAAAGCACGTCGATGCCGTCGCGCACCTCAATGCCCGTGGCCGTCGCGAGCCTCGCGCCGTCCATCGCGAGCATCGTCCGGGCGACCTCGACGGTCCTGGCCGGGTCGATCCGGGCGATGCCGCGACGAGCGTCGCAGAGTTCGACCTCGACCACCGCCGGGCCGAGGTCCGCAATCACCCGGCCGACGGGCCCGGTAAGGGCCACTTCCGTTCTGCTCGGCGCGACTGACATCACCAGCACTCCTTACAGTTGCTTGAGGTACTCCATGGCCTTGACGGCCGCGGAAATCATCGCCTCCGGCTTCGGCGGACAGCCGGGCACGTACATGATGATCGCGTTGGGGTCGACGGCCCGGATCACCTCGTCGACCTTCGGGCCCATGTGATAGGCCTCGGTGAATATCCCCTGCTCCAGAGCGCACGAGCCGATGGCCATCACCACGCAGGGCCGGGGCGTCTGCATGTAGACTTCCTGCAATCTGGGCATGACTTGGCGCGTGCATACGCCGGTGACTGCCAGCACGTCGGCATGCCTCGGCGAGCCGACCAGCAGCATGCCGAACCGCTCGATGTCGTAGCGCGGCGTCAGCAGTTCCAGCACCTCGATGTCGCAGTTGTTGCACGCGCCGGCGTTGACGTGGTAGACCCACAGGCTCTTGCGCAAGGCCCAGTTCTTGAGTTTTGTCAGAACCATGAAATTGCCCTCGAGGCGCCCACGATCGCCAGCACGGCCGCCGCGATCGCCAGCGGCGTGACGTAGAACCAGAAGAAGCGCATCGCCTGGTCGATCCGCAGACGGGGGTTGGTGTTGCGGATCAGCGTCGCCATCGCCACCAGCAGGACGTACTTGCCGGCCAGCGTCAGCCAGCCCCACCACGCGCCGGTGTTCAGGCCGCCCCAGAATACGATGATCAGCAGCAGCGGCATAAGCGCCAGCATCATGGCGTTGGAGATCATGAACATCGCCAGCAGCGGGCCGGAATACTCCACGTACACGCCGGACATTATCTCGCACTCGGCCTCGGCCATGTCGAACGGAACCAGTCCCAGCTTGGCCTGCATGCAGAGAACCGCCACCACCATGGCCAGCCCGCCGGAGATGCTCAAGATGACCGGCGAGTTTGCCTGCGCCTGGAGTATGCCGCCCAGTCTCAGCGACCAGCCGGTGTGTGCCACCGCCGTCATCATCGCGATCACCATCGGCAGCTCGTAGCTGAGCAGCAGCTTCATCTCGCGGGCGGCGCCGAGAGAGGCGTGCGGGCTGCCGCTGGCGGCCGCGCCGGCAATGGTCATGATCGCGGGGATCGTCAGCAGGTACAGCACGACTACAAGATCGCCCAGGAAGGTCGATTCCGGCCGAAGCAGCACCCGCCAGAGAATCGCCGCCGTGACCGTCGACGCCGCGACCGCCACCAGCGGGGCAAGCAGGAACCCCGTGCCCCGGGCGGTCGAGGGCATGAGGGTTTCCTTGCCCATGAGCTTGAGTATGTCCGCCCCGGGCTGGTACCACGGCGGACCGACCCGCCATTGCACGCGGGCCGTCACCAGCCGGTCCACCCAGCGAAACGACAGCCCCAGCGCCACCGTCCCGGCCGCCCCGGCCAGCCACATCAGGATTGTCATGCCAAGGTCCATGATTCACCTTCGCTTGTAGAGATGGTCCGCGGCCGAGCGACCGCCGATGATCAGCAAGCCATCCGCCTCGGCCTGGTGCTCGTCCACGAACCGAAGCGCGCCCGAAGGGCACGCCGCGACGCATCGCGGCACGGCCTTGGCGTCGGCGGCGAGGCGATCTGCACACAGGTCGCACTTGGATATCTGGTGCCCGGAAAGCTCGCCGGGCGACTTGATCGTTCCCGGCGTCCCGGCCAGGGCGTCGGAAATGACGCCGAACGGGCACGCCTGGGCGCACGAAGCGCAGCCCACGCAGCGAAACAGCCGGCGGCGGACGATCCCCGCCTCGTCGCGGACCATCGCCTCGGCGGGGCACGTGTCCACGCACGCGGGCGCCTTGCACTGGCGGCATATCAGCGGCAGCAGCGCCCAGCCCGCCCGCGCGAAGCTGACGGCGGGCATCCGGGCGTGACCCGCGAAGCACGCGGCCGCGCACGACTGGCACTCGACGCAGCGGTCGACGTCGATCACCACTCGCTTGTCGATCTCAGGCTGTCTGGCTTGCGTAATCATTGGCGGCCTCGATATTCACCGTCCCCGGCGAGGCGACAACCGCCTCCGTGGCCGGGCTTACGTGCAGCGGGCACATCGCCCGCGCCTCGCAGAGCGCCTCCGGCAGGACCACGGCCCCGGCATCGAGCGAGTGGTTTATCCTGACGCGCGCACGGACGCTGAGTTCGCCGGTGCGGACCTCAACCATGTCGAGGTCTTTGACGCCGATCCGGCGTGCGTCGGCGGCGGCCAGGCGGATCGTCGGCGGCAAGCCGACAGCCGACTGCCACGACGCGTGGGCGGTAAGCTCGCCGCATCCGGCGTCGGCGGCCTGCCTGCCGAGCATCAGCACCGGCGGCGCAGCCGCTGCGGCGGCGCAGCCGGCGGGAATACTCGGCGCCGCGACCGCCAGCCGGCTTAGGGCCCCCACCGCCGTCGCCGGCCCCGGCGCTTCTGCGCCACCCGCGCGGGCAATCGACCCGATAACGTCCGCGGGCTCCAGAACGCCTGCGGGCGGGGGCAGAACCGCTTCGAGACAAACCTGCCGCTCGCCGCCCAGAAGATACATCCCACCAAGCTCCATCGCGATCGCCGCGGGCATGACGAACTCGGCGGCCGTGATGATGCCATTCTTG